>JAGRCC010000078.1 GCA_020433785.1 Anaerolineae bacterium | reverse complement strand
TCGGGCGCGATGGCTCGAAACTTGGGCGGCAGGGCCAGCATGGTTTCTTCCCAAAAGCGGGCCGAGACGATATTGCCGTGAATAAAGATGACCGGTATACCGCTGTCTGCCCCACTGGTCAGCAGATGGGTTTTAAGGCGGGTGGTCGTGATTAGATTTGAGGTTATTCCCGTTAATAATGGTTCGTTATTCATTGCTTGACTCTATTTGATCCTATGATAACAGCCCTATGATAACTTGTTGATAAACTGATCGCGCAGTTCACGCCGCAGCGTTTTACCGGCGGCCGAAATGGGCAGGGCGTCCATCAGGGCAATCGATTTTGGCACTTTGTAGCGGGCCAAATTTTCCTGCAAATGGCCCAGCAGTTCGGCCTCGGTGGCGGTTTGGCCTTGCTTTAGCACCACACAGGCCAGCCCCACTTCCCCCCATTTGGCGTCAGGGATGCCCACAACCGCGCATTGCAGCACAGCCGGATGCCGGTACAACACCGCCTCAATCTCGGCGGGGTAGACGTTTTCGCCGCCGGAGATGAACATATCTTTAAGGCGATCAACAATGTAGAAGTACCACTCCTCGTCGTGCTTGGCCAGATCGCCGGTATGGAACCAGCCGTTCTCGTCGATGACGTCGGCCCAGGCTTCGGCGTCATTGAAGTAGCCGGAAGAGATACTGGGGCCTTTGAGCACCAACTCGCCGACCTGATTGGGACCAAGCGGCTGGTTGGTGGCCGGATCAACGATGCGGGCATCGACGAAAAAGTTGGGGCGGCCGATGCTGCCGGCCTTGCGGATGGCGTCGTCCGGCGATAGGGCAAACAGGCCCGGCCCGAACTCGGTCATACCGAAGCCCTGCTTGAAGCGAACGCCTTTTTCCCGCGTGTATTGTTGCACCAGAGGCACCGGCAGCGGCGCGCCGCCGCTGGTACAAAACCGCAGCGAGCTGAGATCGGCCTCGGCCCAGTTGGGAGCCTGGGTGAGCATCTGGTACATGGCCGGCACGGCGGCGAAGATGGTCGCTTTTTCGCGCTCGATCAGGGTCAGCACTTTTTCGGGATCGAACCGTTTCATGAGAATGGTCAGGCCGCCAAAGATGGCCTGGGCCAGGGTGTAGGCAAATAGACCGCCGGCGTGAAACATCGGAAAGACATTGAGGTAGATATCGCCGTGCCCCAGATCGTGGATGACGGTATTGTAGCCGTTCCAGGCTACCTGGCGATGGCTGATTTTGGCCCCTTTGGGCAGGCCGGTGGTGCCGCCGGTAAAGAGCAGCGCGGCGATGTCTTCCCCCTCCAGGGTTTCGCAGGTGATGTCGGTGTCAGGGGCAATTTCAAGCACGTGGTTAAAATGGATGCTGCCGTCGATGCCGTCGCCGTCGATGTGAATCCATTTTTTGATCGAGGTTTCGGCCTTAGCCAACTCCTCGACGCTAGGCCGAAAGGCTTCATCATAAATGACCACAGTGGGCGTAACGTTGTGAACCAAGCCCAGCAGTTCGCGCCAGTGAAGCCGCCAGTTGAAGCCAGTGTGCATCGCACCCAATTTGCCGCAGGCAAAAAATAGGTCGAGATGTTCCACGCTGTCCTGGGCTAAAATCGCCACCCGGTCGCCTTTTTGGACGCCTGCTTCATTTTTGAGCCAATTAGCCAGCTTTTTGGCCCGAATATTCATGTCCGCGTAAGTTAAACGCAGTTCGGGGGTTTTGCCTGTGTCTAGAATAGCCGGGGCGTCGGGGCTGTAGATATTGCGCCGGCCAAGATAGTCGCCAATATACATGAGCTACTCCATTTCTTCTTCATCAATTCTGTATTTGGAATAGGCCGTTTTCGAAATGGTTTTGCCGTCTTTTTCCTGGCGGGATTGCAACATCAACTGACCATCAAAGGCATAGTTTTTTGTGGCCACAAAGCCGTCAACCAGCTCCCAAATCGTATCACCTTCACGAAAGGGTTCGGGATAGGCCGCCTTGGCCTTGTCGAACATTACATCGAGATTGACCGATGCCATTGTAACCTCCTAATCTCTCCGATTAATTTTTAGGTGGGATTGAAGTCGAGATGAAGACAAGGGAAATTCGTAGTTGCCAGAAATTTTAGGCGAAGATAAGCGGATCGGCAAACCGGATTAA
The DNA here is from genome assembly GCA_020433785.1 of Anaerolineae bacterium. The sequence continues at coordinate 17,498 of JAGRCC010000078.1, read as the reverse complement.
AATAATGGGTCAAACCAGGTAACGCCCATTTTATCGCGATAACACCGCATTAATGTGTGGACTAAAGCGCCAATCGACCTAAATCGTTCCTTTTTGTCATTAATGGCCCTAAAGCCCTCATTTCGCAGGTCAAGACTTTGAAACATGCGAAAATTGAAGTAAAATTCCGCCTTACTTTGTCATGAGCAACTAGAATTTTTCCTCGCAGCAGAATATATCCACCCGCTTCACTCGCCGCCGTCATTTCTCGACTCAGCCAAGAACAATTCATTTTTTTTGTACTTACAAAGTGGTAGGCTTTAATTAACGTTTAGACAGATCGCGCAAGCGATTACGACGAACCTTTATTTTTGAGGGGGAACATCATGAACATTGGTTCTTTAGTAACACGCCACGCTCGCTATCGACCGGACCATCTGGCTGTGGTGGTTGGCAATGACCGGCTAACCTGGAAAGAATTCAATCAGCGCGTTAATCGGCTGGCCAACGCGCTCTTTAGTATGGGCATCCGTAAAGGCGATAAAATCGCCATGATCCTGCCCAACTGTCTGGAATTATTAGAAATTTATTGGGCCGTCGCCAAGATTGGGGCGGTAGTGGTGCCGCTCAGCCCGCTGCTGCGCGGGCAGGGGTTGGTTTCCCTCCTACGCGATTCCGATGCGGTTATGGTCATCACCAACTCCTCTTTCATCGAAGTAATGAATCCGATCAAACCTAGATTAGCGGCCGTAGCGGCTAATCGCTATATCTTGACCGATGTATCAAGCATGACCGGCTATCACGATTATCAAGCCTTGATTAATACCGCCAGCGGCATCGAACCCGGCGGCATCGAGGTTAACAGCAACGATCTCTACAATATCATGTACAGCAGCGGCACCACCGGCCTGCCCAAGGGGATTATGCATACCCATCACATCCGGGCCATGTACGGCATGTCATTCGCCCAATCGTTTCGAATTATGCCGGAGAGTGTGGTGCTGCATACCGGATCGCTCATTTTCAACGGGGCTTTTGTGGTCTATATTCCCGCTTTTTTTGTGGGCGCCACGTTTATCCTGCACCAACAGTTTGATCCGGATGAATTTATCGAGACGGTGGCCCGTGAGAAAGTGACGCACGTGATGCTGGTTCCTTCCCAGATCATTGCCATTCTCAACGCGCCCAACTTCTCCCCTCAGGCGCTGGCATCATTAGAGATGATCGGTTCGATTGGCGCGCCGCTCCATCGCCGTCACAAAGAACGGCTCAACCAAGTTTTGCCCGGTCGATTTTATGAACTGTATGGCGTGACCGAAGGGTTTGTGACTATCTTGGATAAGTTGGACGCGGCCCACAAGCTCGACTCGGTGGGAACGCCGCCGCCCTTTTTTGAAATCAAAATCTTGACCGACGACGGTGAGGAAGCCGCCGTGGGTGAAGTCGGCGAGATTGCCGGGCGCGGCACCATTCAAATGCTCGGGTACTACAAGCGCCCGGACTTAACCGAGGAAACGGTGGTCGATGGCTGGGTCCGGAGCGGCGACTTGGGATATGTTGATGAGGATGGGTATCTGTACCTGGTTGATCGCAAAAAGGATATGATTATCTCCGGGGGAGTCAATGTTTATCCAAAAGATATCGAGGAGATTATTGTCCAGCATCCGGCCGTACGCGAGGTCGCGGTCTTTGGCATTCCCAGCGATAAATGGGGCGAAACGCCTCTGGCGGCGGTCATCTTAAATCAACCGGGGGCCGTAACCGCCGAAGAGTTGAAACAGTGGATCAATGAGCGGGTCGAAGCGCGCTATCAGCGAGTCGGTGAAGTGGCGCTTATGGACGATTTTCCTCGCAACGCGGCCGGCAAAACCCTGAAACGGGTCATGCGCGAGCAGTACTGGGTAGAGCAAGACACCCAGATTTAAGCCCTTTTCGGAATTCGACAAGATTAGAACTTACGCAATTCGAGTTTTTTTAACCACGAATTACACGAATTTTCACAAATTTTTATCCTTTTTTCGTGTAATTCGTGCAATTCGTGGTTGATTTTCTAGCCTGAACCCTTCAACTGCGTAACTCATAAAGATTTTACACGATTATGGATCAATTTAATCCGGTTAATCGTATAAATCTTGTTGAATAAAACCCTTGTGACCGACTGTTTGTGTCTTACGACAGAGAGGCGGCAAACTTCTCAACCTCGCGGTTAAACACCGTAGGATTATCCCAAAACAACAAATGTCCCGCATTAGGTATGATGCTAAATTTAGCGCCATAAATGCGCCAATACATTTCCCAGTTATGAACATAAATCATCGGGATATGGGGATATTGACCCACCATCAGCAGGGTGGGCCGATTGATTTGGTGCAATCGCCACCGGCTGTCAAAGGTCAGCGAGGCCATTAAGATATTTTCCTGATTGACCGGATCAGCCAAGTGGCGGCCGGCTTCCTGTTGAATGTAAGCCGCCCCACCAGGGGTATATATGCCGAAGTATTGGGAAATCAATCCCATATAATTCTCAACACCAAACATTTTAGGCAGCCACACATTCATCATCATACTCGCCATAGAATCCCACGGGGTAGAGCATAAACCGTACATGGTTTCGGCCAGAATAATGCCCCGAATCCGCTCAGGATAGCTCAGCGCCAGTTCCTGCGCTACCAGGCCACCGAACGAGTGTCCCAGGCAGATAACTTTATCGATGCCCAATTCATCTAATAGGGCAATCACATCATCTGTGAAAAGCTTGACTGAATAGGTGTCAGGGGTGGTTGATGACTGGCCATGCCCGCGCAGATCGCAGGTAATCACCCGATATTTGTCTTTGAAATGGGTCACCTGCTGCTGCCACTGCTGCCGGGAGGAGTAGATCCCGTGAATAAGAAGAAGCGCTTCTCCTTCGCCGTGATTGTCGTACGCTATGGTTGCTCCGTTGACGGTTACCGATGCCACAATGTAGGTTCCTTTCCAAGTGAAATTATTCTTTCGAAATTTTAACGCAACTACGACTATCCTCAAAATTGTGGCCAATTGATTGTGAATAAAGTCTCAATCACACCAAACCCATAAAAAAAGCCCCGGTTGTGACCAGGGCTTTGGCTTGAAAATTTATCAGGCTTTGGCAGCCGTTTTTTTCTTAGAAGTTGACTTTTTCTTAGGCGCATCATCAGCCGGCGCGGGGGCATCGTCGAAATCATAATTCAGAATGTCGTCTACCCGGCGACAAATTTCGCGGCCGTAATCGGTCCAGATGCCCTGGCCCCAGTAGCGGTAGCAGCTGGTTTGCGAGGTCATCAGATGAAACAACGCGTTGCGGTAGCGCGGATCCTCACTGGAGACGCCCGGTTTTAGCACTTTTTCACTGAAATGCGCGCTGGCCTTTTGCATCGGGTCGAGCACGTTTTCGTAACCTCGCACCCAGGAAATGTTGTTGGTCCAACTGCCGCCTTCCATGTGGAATTGGTGATCCTCTTTTCTTAATCTTTCGATCACTTGTTCCAATTTGTCCGGGCCATCGCCGGGTTTGAAATTATCCCAAATCTGCTTCTGCTTGATCGGCTGAACCACCGGCAAATCCGCCTCGGTCAGGCCGGAAGCAAACAGATACTCCAGATATTCGGTGGCGTTAACCAACGGCGTATCCGACCAGGACGCCTCGCGCACCACCTCGAAATATTTTTGCGGGAACTCATTCATCATCACCCCGCCGTTTTCACCATCGGCAATTTGAGTCACCAGCGGCGGAATCGAATGGCCGGCCACTGTTTCGCGGGCAAGGCCTTTGGCTTCATAATAAGGTTGCATTTGTGCCACCAATTTGGTGTCGCTGCCTTGAGTTTTGATGATGGCGATAATACTGACTGTCTCACCGGCGGAGTTGGTGGCTTTGAGCAGGTGGGGTAGATGCCGGCGCTGTGGCGTCCAGCCGTCTTCGGGCTGTTCAACCGTATGCTCTTGGACCAGCACCCACTGGTAGCCGCACTCTTTCAATATTTTGACAAACTCATAAGCCACATCAGGATGGTTAGGCAGGGCCATCTCGGCCGGCGAAAAACCACGTACCCGCGTTAAGGCCTCCAGCCCAAAGATGGCGGCAAAGTGATGCTGCCAGGCTTTGACGTGCAACCGATAATCTTGCATCGGGGTCGATGGCGCGACTGCGTGGCCCCAGGGCGCGCCCAACCACTCAACGCCGCGCCGATAGTTGGGATCGTTGGTAATGCGCTTCAGATTATCGAAAACATCGTGCAGCCCCATTTTACGCAGCCCGTGAAACAGCACGCCGGAATACTCCAGCATCACTCGCGGCTGCTTGCCTTCATCAAACAAATTGGGAATAAATTCCCCCATGCGCTTGTAGCACCAGTGGAACACCGGCGCATTATGGTTATCGCCGATGTGCTGGTTGTCCATCATATATTTGAGATTACTGATAATTTCCGCCGTCTGAAGGTCTGATCCGCCAGCCGGAATAAGCGGCTGCTGCATATGGAGCGCCACGGCTACGGCGCTGCGGATATGACCAAAATCGATCCCGCTCTCGTTGAGAAAGACCGTTTTTCCCTGACTTTCCTTAATGGCCTGGTCGATGATCGCTTCCGAACCGGAGATGTTCGGCAGATCACCCACATATTCTTGAAGTTCACTCATAAAAATCCTCCACCCATACTGTGCCGGCTGCATTTGGGTTTTCGAGCGAATTAACAACCGGCGATAGTTAATACATGAGTTTGATCTACAATAGGGTGGCCGACGATGCCAGCCCCATTGAGTAGACCAAGAAATATTGGCTCAACGAAAAGGTCAGACTCGCTCTTGAAACGGGAACTGATCCTTCGAGTTGAGCAAATAATGATCGTCTAAAACTCTGAACCGCCTAACTCAAAAACTCTCCAAACGCTATTTATGACAAATGTAGTCGTAGATTTCTAAGTATTTACCGCCGGAGTGATTCCACGAGTAATCATATTTCATGCCATTGACGATAAGCTTATAGAATTCACCCGGATAATCGCGCCACAAACCAATGGCCCGACTCATCGCCGATTCGAGAGCGCTATGGTCAGTTTGGTGGAAAATATAGCCATTGCGCTCATAAATAGGCTTATTAGAATAGTCGCGATCAAACACCGTATCAACCAGACCGCCAATCGACCGCACGATGGGCACGGTTCCATACTTAAGGGCGATCATTTGGGTCAAACCGCACGGTTCAAACATACTGGGCACAATCATCATATCAGAGCCGGCATAGATCAAATGGGATAACTCTTCATCGAAGCTAAGTTCCAGATGGACATTGGGGTTGTCATTCAAATGATGCTTAAGCTGCCAAAAATCGGCGTTGATGCTAGGATCGGGACTGGAGCCTAATAATGCAAACTGCGCCCCCTGCTCCAGGGCATAGAAGATGGCGTGGCGAATGAGATGGACTCCCTTTTGCGCATCGAGCCGGCCGACATAAGACACAATCGGCTTGTAATCTTTGCGCAGCAACAGCCGATCTCTGAGGGCGGATTTATTGGCCGCTTTCTTCTCGATAGTAAATTGACTGTAGTTCACCGGAATGTGGGGATCGATATCGGGATTCCAGACATCGTAATCGACGCCGTTGAGGACGCCGGTATATTTGTATTGATTCACATGCAGGGTATGCCCTAACCCATAATCTTGGTCGGTAAAACGGGTTTCCCAGGCATATTGGGGTGAAACCGTGGTTACGAAGTTCGAAAAGACGATGGCTCCCTTCATGAGGTTAAGAGCGAAGGGATTGAAGTTGTCCCCCAAGCGATCTTTGTGAAAATAATATTCGGGGCGCTTTAGGCCGGTGGCCTCAAGGATATCTACCCCGCACGTCCCTTGGTGTTTGATGTTGTGAATGGTATAACAGACGCGTTGGTGCTCTAGGCCGTGGAATTTGTAAACTTCAAAAAGTAAGACCGGAACAATGGCTGTTTGCCAGTCGTGACAATGAATAATATCAGGCCGTTTGCCCGATTTCAATAGAAACTCTAAAGCCGCTTTGCTGAAAAAGGTAAATCTCAAGGTATCATCATGAGCGCCGTAATAGGTGCCCCGATTAAAATAGTTGTCAGCAGAATGAGGTTCAATGAAAAAGCATTTGCGCCCGTGAACTATCCCAAACCAGACAGTACAATTGATCGCACCATCAAACCAGGGAACCGCTAAATTATGGTGAATCGGCTGTAAGCCCCAAATTTGATCGTAGCGCATATTGTCATACTTGGGGAGGATAATTTCGACGGTATTACCGCGTACCTCTAACTCCCGGCTAAGACCCAAGACCACATCAGCCAGCCCCCCCACCTTGGCCACCGGGGCGCATTCCGAGGCGATCATCACGATATACATGTTAACTCCTTTGTCGATGAAAAGGTATTACGCGCTCTTGTGGATCGTCGTCACAACGTGCTATCTTAATAGACAGCGTCTGATTACGCAATCCGGTTGATATCATCTCAGACCCGAAACTTTAGCTCTACCTAACCATTAACTAAAGCCGTTTACGGGCTTCATCGATATTAAACCAAACCGCGTCAAGGTCCTTGTGGGCACGATCAACCCAGGTTTCGCCCCAAAACAGGTTACAGCTCGTCTCGGCTCGCAGCAGATGCCAATGAGCTTCACTTAATTGAAGGCGCAATTGGGGATCATTGGGGAAGGGGCCAGCTTCTTTGAATAAAGCGTGGAGGGCCGCGCTGGTCTGGTGTATCCGGCGCAGCGTCTCTTTTTGCGTTTTAGAGCCGGTCCATTGGACGAAATCAATACCGCTATGCCAGCCGGTATTCCAGGCCCCGGTGTTAACCCTGACATAGCCTTCTGCCCCGTATTTATCCAGATAGTCGCTAATAAATGTTGGCCGAACGACCGTCCAGTCATTTCGGATCTGGTCTAAAAATTCTCGGTAAAAGACATACCAAAAATTCCCTTTGGGGTGGGTATTACGAAACCAGCCGCCGTTATCGCCGTCTGTGGCAGTGGTAACCAACGGCGGAAAATCACACCATTTCGTTCTTTCGTGAACTTCGTGCTCGAACCACCCATACTCCATGCCCGACTCCTGAGCATCGGACAACTCCCGGTCGCGAACCACAACCACAATTTCGTGGCCCTGATATTCGGCCAGATGAGGGCGATAGCGGACCTCTTCCCAGCGCATCGAGGACGTTGGTTCCACGTGTTTGCTATCCACGATCACATAGCGGTAACCGAATTTTTTCAGCGTGGGGATCATTTCCATACAAAAGCCCATTTCCGGGGGCCAAAATCCTGAAAAGTTTTCTTGCCAAAAGACATGCCGGCCCATGGTTTGCCAGCGTTCAATATGAGGGTCCCAATCAGTGGGAGGGATGAGAGGTAACACCGGGTGATAATAACCGGTGCCTAAAATTTCAAAGATCTTGGTATTTTGCAAATACCATAACAAATCGCCAATCTTAACAATACCATAAACTTGATTTTGAAATTCAGGGCTTGAAAGCGTCTCCAGTAACGTGCCAGACATAGAAAGATGGACCCGAGCTATATCTTCGTAGCCCCATAATGATCGGGGCATGCGGTCTAATGCCCAGAGGATCTCTTTGGCTTCCCACTCTTCGTGCTCCAGTAAATCTTCAAGATTGCCTGAAGGCTGGTGCAAATTTAAGACTAGCGCGTGAAAGATAGTATCCACTGCCTTACCTCTCTTCTCAGGAGTATGGTTTTTTTAACTTCATTATATCATTATCAGACCAATAATAATCCCATTTGCGACATTGCACAATTAACGGAAGTCAACGGAATTATTCATCAGACAGTCAGCACTTCGGATAAAAACCGTCTAAAACAAACCTTCCCTAAATGAATTTTCATTTGGGAAGGGTTGTGTCCAACTAATACCAGACCTATCGTATGGTTATGTAGCTAGGTAACAACTTATTTTGTACGGTAGGAAACAGCCGATTAATTATCGCGGTTGGTGTAACGTCTGGCGGCCATCACCTCCGGGTTGGCGGCGTAAAACGCTGAGTCGGTTAACCTCTGGTCTTTTACAATGGCGGTGTAGCGGTGGGCCGCGTTCAACTCCGGATTAGCCGCATAATAACTGGATTCCGGAATGACCCTATTTGAGGCTTCGCTTTTTACAATGGCGGTGTAGCGCTGCGCCGCACTCAGTTCCGGGTTGGCCGCATAATAACTGGACTCTGGAATGACCCGCTCCGAGGCTTCGTCTTTTACAATGGCGGTGTAACGCTGCGCGGCATTCAATTCCGGGTTGGCCGCGTAGTAACTCGATTCGGGAACAACGTTATCCCTCATTTCCGCTGCGGGGGCAACATCTTTGGCGACAGATCCGGTTGGCCCAGATGATTCTTTAGGCAGGACCAGCCCACAACCAACTAGACCGATTGGCAACAGGATCAGCAAGCTAAAAATAAATACCCGCCTTTTTTGAAATCGGCTTAGAACATAATATACCTTATTAATACGCCCACGACGACCCATTGTTTACCTCCTATTTTTGAGCTATCGTTAGTAAAAAAACCTCCTATATTTCGCTAATTTAAACCTTTCCACTTCATCACGATGTTGTCGGCAGGGGACCCCATCGCATCAGGTGACTATGAACTATCTCATCATTCACTTGACTAAAATCCCAATAAAATTCACCAACCGTCCAAAAATCGCTCGGCATAGAAAGGCAAATGAATTGATCGCTTAGCTGTTGCATTTCAGTCGCAATGCCGTGGGAACAAATTGGTACAGCCACGATCAATTTTTGAGGCCGATCAATTTTGGCTCGAGAGTTAATCCATTTGATGGCGGCTTTTATGGTTTCACCAGAAGCAATCCCGTCGTCAACCAAGATCACTAACTTTGAGGCTAAATCAAGTGATCGGCCGGTTCGAAACTTGCTAATGTAATCTTCTACACCGGCCTTCGCCTGTTCGATGGCTGATCCGGTCGATTTGCCGTGGTGAAAACATTCGTGAATCATCGATTTCCGAATGGTTACCACTTCACGCTCGGCCACAGCGCCGATGATCACCTGCTCGCACCAAGGACATTTAATCTTTTTAGCAGCAATAATATCGTGCTGGCAGCCTAAAATTTCGGCCGCAGTGGCCCCAACCACCACCCCGCCATACGGAATCGAAAGTAACAAAATTTGGTTTACCGCCGCGGCTTTAACGATCGGATCATGTTGCAGTCGAACCGCCAATTTTCGGCCGGCTTCTACTCTGTCTGAAAAAAGATACACATGCTCTAACATTTTCTGTAACCTCCCCGACTGAGACCAATACCATTGTGGCTTAATCAGTCTCTTTGCCCTCTGACTTTAGTTTAGGACAGAATCGCGCCAAATGCACCCCCCACTTGAACAGACTTTTTGTGATTAAATTCACCTAGTTAACTGACCAGGATTTAGCTGTAAATAAACTCGCCACTCATCTAGGCCTTTTCCTGCCACATTGGCTAGTCCATATTTATGGGTTTTGTTTTAAACTGTGTTTGACAAATACCAAACACATCTGGGGTTTTCATTAGTTAAAAATTTCACAAATAAGGCTTTATACCTGGTAACACATACGAATCGGCCTCGACCTAGCCATCTCTCTTGATTTTCTTTTTATCGGAAAAGCCGGCCATTTGTATAGGTGAATACATTGAAGTAACCCAGCTTGTGAGCTTAGTCCGGGATAACTCGAAATGGATTATTATAAACGACCCGACAAAGTAAACACAGTGGCTCACGCTCAAGCGAGGGAAGTTGTCGACATCGTGGTCGAAAATGGAAAAGTTACCCATTTGCAATTGCAACGCCTTGAGCCATCTCCCTTTTTAGAGCCATTTTTGCGCGGACAAGAATTTCAAGAAGCATCTAACATTGCCGCCCGGATTGGTTGCACCTGTCCGGCCACGGGGCAGTTAAATTTTATTAACGCCTTGGAGAACATATTGGGCGTTAATGTGACTTCAGAAATTCGTACGCTTCGACGGCTATTAGTCTTAGCCACTTGGATCGAAACCCACGCGTCTCATATTTATTTATACCAGGCACCCAAATTCTTACACTACGAGAACGTGCTGGCTATGGCCAATGTCCCCGAATTAAAGCCGCTGGTAGAACGCGGCCTCCGGCTTAAAAAGATCGGGCGCACGTTATTAAGATTGATCGGGGGCCAAAAGGAGTACCCGACCACACCCTGCGTGGGTGGATTTTATATCACGCCCAGCCTCCAGGAATTGCAGAGTCTCAAAGCCGATCTCTGCTGGGGTCTGAACGCTGCGACTGAAACCGTGGAATGGGCGGCCGGCCTGCCACTGCCGAATTTCCAGACTGAACGCGAATTTGTCTCGCTCTGGCACGCGGATGATTACCCTATTTTCGGCGATCGGCTTATTTCTTCAAAAGGGTTAAATATTTCCGCTGAAAGGTTTGAAGAGTATTTTCCGATTGGATTCACCAAATATACATCAAACGGCAACGGTAAAAGTAACGGTAATGGTAATGGTCACGGCAACGGAAATGGTAATGGTAATGGTCACGGCAACGGAAATGGAAATGGTAACAGCAATGGACACCATGCCCCGTCTACGCCCAACCGGCCTTATCATGTTGGCCCGTTGGCCCGGATTAATCTGAATTCTGATAAACTCTCGCCCCGAGCCGCGCAATCTTTAGCTGCTACTAAACTACGGTTTCCGAACAACAATCCATTCGCTGGGATCATCGCCCGCTCAATAGAATTGGTGCAGGCCGTAGAAGAGGTTCATGACCTGATCGAGTGTTACGTTCCACCTCAGCCGAGCCGCCAACCGGTCCATCCCCAACCCGGCGAAGGTAGTAGCTTGATTGAATCACCGCATGGGTTGCTGTACCATTACGGCTATCTCAACCAACATGGCGTAGTTCAAAAAGCGCAGGTAGTGACGCCGGCTTCTCTCAACTTGAAACAAATGGAAGATGATCTACGCCGTTACTTGCCGTCATTATTAATGCTCGATGCTCAGGGAATCTATCATCACTGCCAGCAGCTTATTGAAAGTTACGAACCAGGCATTTCCAAAACCACGCCATTTCTAACTCTTAAGATCGCCCACAAGCATTAATCAACACCTGAACAAGTTATAGAGCGAAAGCCCCGCTGTTTTCATCAAGCAGCGGGGCTTTTAATTTGGAGACAAGGGTGCGGTTGATTGGCATAATTGAAAGCCTATGTTGTACAATCTGACTACCCAGGCTTGAGCCGAAACAACTATACCGGTCAATAGGAGATGCCATGCCAACCCTGATCCCTAAAATTTCACAACTTTCCACGCATGTAGACCCAAACGAACAGATCGAACTACGCGCCAAGGCTGCCCGTGAGCGCCGAGCCACAGCTTTGGCTCATCCCAACATCGCATTCATTAAATATTGGGGCAATACCAACCACCACCAGCGGCTGCCGGCCAATCCATCGCTATCGATGAACCTGGCCGATTTGTACACGGTAACCACAGTGGCCTTTGCGACAGAGTTAACCGGGGATGTCCTCTTCATCAACGGGACCCAAGTGACCGGACCAGGACTGACTCGCGTAACCGCCAGCCTTGACCTCATTCGAGCCGAAGCAGGTTTAAATCTGGCCGCCCGTATCGAGTCGGAAAGCAACTTTCCGGTTGGTTCCGGTATTGCCTCGTCGGCGGCGGCGTTTGCAGCCTTGAGTGTGGCCGGTGCAGCGGCGGCGGGGTTGACTTTGACCGAAGCAGCGCTTTCGCGGTTGGCCCGACGCGGGTCCGGCTCCGCTTGCCGCTCGGTGCCGGCCGGGTATTGCCAATGGCTCACCGGCGACGACCAGACCTCGGTCGCCACCAGTTTGGCCGGGCCGGACCATTGGGATTTGCGCGATCTGGTGGTTATCGTTAGCCAGGCGCACAAACCGGTCGGCTCAACCGGCGGACATCAAATTGCCGATACCAGTTCGCTGCAACCGGCTCGCGTGGCCGGCGCAGAGAGCCGGCTGGCCGCCTGTCGCCAAGCCTTGCTGGCCCGCGATTTAGCGGCGATGGGGCCGGTCATCGAGGAAGATACGGTGATTATGCACGCCGTGATGATGTCGGGCCACCCGCCCTTATATTACTGGCATCCGGCCACGATGGCGCTCATTCAAGCCACTCAACAGTGGCGACAAGCGGGGCTGCCGGTCTATTTTACCATCGACGCCGGACCGAATGTCCACCTCATTTGCGAGGCGGCCCATGCGCCCGCAGTCGAGGCCGCGGCGCGCCGAATTACGGGGGTGCAAAATGTCTTAGCCAGTCGCGCTGGCGGCCCGGCCCGGTTAATTGAGTTTTAATGGAATTATTGCACAATGACAGGGGATAAAAATACGGATAGCCCCTAACTTTTTGTTTGGCAATCAGTTAGGGCATGGGTATAATATTTATTTAAACCCCTATATCCGGAAAGGACCAGAGATTTTGACTGTCATTGCCTTTATAATCATTCTGAGCATCTTGATTTTTGTGCATGAATTGGGGCATTTTGTCGTCGCCAAGCGATCCGGCATTACCGTGGAAGAGTTTGCCATCGGCTTCCCGCCGCGAGCGGTTAAAGTTTGGCAAGATGAAGGACGAATCACCCTCGACGGCCAGGACTATGTGATTAGCCGTCAAGTTCAGGTCTCCCGCCATATTCAACCCGGCAGCCAAGTGGTGGCCGAAACCACGGTCGATACCAAAGGTCGGCCGGCCGTCACCCGCCTGAGTCTGGTTGAACCCGACTCTAAATCGGCTGCCGGCAAAGAAGGCAGCGAAGCTAAGTTATTTAACATGCTTAGCCGGGACACCACCAAAATCATACCTTCCGATGATATGCCGGTGGTCACGGTAGATGCTATCGAGAAACCCACCGAATACTCCATCAACTGGATTCCATTAGGCGGATACGTCCGCATGGTGGGTGAAGAAGACCCGACCGCGCCCGGCAGCTTTGCCAGCAAGAGCAAGCGCGTACGCTTTGCGGTGCTGGTAGCCGGCTCGCTGATGAATCTGGTTACCGCCGTGTTCTTTTTTACGTTAACGTCGATGTCCGGCGTTCCTGAACCGGTTACCGGCATCAATGCCAATGGCGAAGAGACGCCGATTGCCCAAACTGTGGTGACCGATGTGGTGGCCGATACCCCGGCTGAAAGCGCCGGCCTCAAATCGGGCGATATTATTTTAGGCGCCGATGAAGTCGAGTTCAATCATGTGGGCGATCTCATTTACTATGTCAATGAGCACAAAGGCCAAGAGATTATGTTAACGGTGCAGCGGGATGGTGAAACGTTTACCACCTCACTGGTCCCGCGCGTCGATCCACCGGAAGGGCAAGGCTCGATGGGTGTCGGCATCAGCTACGACGGTATCGAGAGTGAAAAAACCTACTACCCATTGCCAACCGCGCTGGTTAGAGGGTTCCGGCAAACGGCGGAGTACATTGGCTTGACTTTCTACTTGCCTATTGCTATTCTCCGGGATATTATTCCGGCTGAAGCGGCTCGACCAACCGGACCGGTCGGCATTTATCAGCAAACCGGGTCGGCCGTTGACGCGGCAGTTGAGCTTAACTGGTGGTTCCCCATCCTGTGGTTGACCGCTATTTTAAGTACAGCCCTGGCCGTTACCAATTTGCTCCCGCTGCCGGCGCTGGATGGAGGCCGCATTTTGTTTGTGATTATCGAAGCCATTCGCGGCAAACGGATCGCGCCGGAAAAAGAGGGAGCCATTCATTTTATCGGATTGGCGTTGCTTTTGACGCTCATGTTAGTGATTAGCTACTATGATCTCAGCAACCCGATTCCAACCATAGATTGGGGAAATCTATTCTGATGTCTGAAGGACAATCCTGCCCTGTTTGTCAGGAACCTGTAAAATCGGGTTGGCGTATTTGTCCAAATTGTGGTCACGAAAATACAAATCTAGCATCGCAAATTCGCTGTCGAGTTTGCAGCTTGCGGGCCCCGGCCAAGTTGAGCATCTGCCCGCACTGTGGAGCGAAGTTAGAACCAAAGCCGACACCCTATTGGCAAATTAGTTTAGCCGTCATAGTGGTTGTCGGCTTAATTCTTGGCATGGTTCGGTTTGGTCCGGCGTTAGCGCAGGGTACCGAGCAGGTTTCACTAATGGTCAATCCGCCGACCGAAACGCCGACCCTAACCGTAACCACAACGCCAACTTCAACTTCAACGCCAACCTTAACGCCTACTCCGACCGATACCGCCACTCCAACGTCAACGGCCACCTTCACACCTTCGCCCACGCCAACTGAAACGGAAACGCCAACGCCGACCAACACCTTGCTGCCCGGCGAACCGACCGCAACCGATACGCCCACCATCACACCCACCCCGACACCTCGCTTCAAGAAGCCGCTCTTGCGAGGTCCGGCCGATGGCAAACTATTTGGCAAAGAAGAAGAAATCATCTTGCGTTGGGAAGATATGGGCCAGCTTGCCCCTAATGAGTTTTATGCGGTGCGGATGAACTGGGAGCAAGAGGGACAAGTCGCTTATGGCGGCTCAAATGTCAAAGATACCTTTTGGGAAATACCCCAAGACCAATATTGGGGTCTGGCCGATGAATTCACCGGCCGCCAGTATGAGTGGTACGTCTACGTTGAAGAGATAGCCACCGACGACGAAGGCCGGCAAGTTGGCCGGCCCGTCAGCGAGGTTAGCGATACCCTTAGCTTTTTATGGCAGTGAGACTATGAGCGATTCATTTAGAGACATATTAGAACAATTAGGTAGTGAACCTAAACTTAGCAGTAGTAAATTGTACTCGCTATCCAGAATGAACCAGACTAACCTCAGTACCTTTACCGAGGTCTGGCCAACCTTTCCTGTTCAGCGCCGTCGAACGATTATTCATGAATTAATGGAAACTGCCGAAGTCAATTTTGAAGTAGACTTCGACCCGGTCTTTTTAACTGCCCTAACCGATGAAGATGCCGAAGTGCGGACCACCGCCATCAAAAGCCTGTGGGACCACGAGCAAGTTAGTTTAATTCGCCCGCTGATTCACCTGCTCAAAACGGATGAGACTTCCACCGTTCGCGAGGCTGCCGCTACAGGCTTGGGCAAATTTGTCTATTTGAAAGAATTAGAAGAGATCGACTGGAATGAAGGCAACCTGGCTGAAGAAGCGCTGCTTGAAGTCATCCACCAATCCGGCGAGGATTCCGATGTCCAACGCCGAGCTGTTGAGGCCATTGCCTTTTCCAGCCGGCCCGGCATTGCGGAGATTATCGAAGCCGCCTACTACAGCGACGATGAAAAGTTTCAAGTAAGCGCCGTTTTCGCCATGGGCCGCAGCGCCGACAAACGCTGGCTGCCGCTGGTGATCGAAGAGTTGGATAACAACAGTACGGAAATCCGTTTTGAAGCCGCCAGATCCTGCGGCGAGTTAGAAGCCAAAGGCGCGGTCGAGAAATTGATCGTCATCATTGATGAGGATCCCGATTTGGAAGTTCAAGAGATGGCCATTTGGGCGTTGGGCCGGATTGGCGGCGACCTGGCCCGACAAGCCCTGGAAGCCTGCCTCGACAGCGAAAATGAGGCCCTGGCCGTAGCCGCCGAAGAGTCGCTGGACGAACTGAATATCTTCGCCGATGATGATTTGATGCTATACGATTTCGAATACGACGAAGATGACGAAGATGACGATTATGATGATTACGACGACGATTATGAGACCTACAGCACCAACGGCAACAACGGTTCCGACAACTACTAATCTTACCGTAAATCGCTTCTAAAAAGACAAGAGCATCCTGTTTCTCAGGATGCTCTTTTTGCAATTGCTAATTGTCCTCATCCCGTCCCCTTCACCGTGTTTTTTCAATTCACCTATAACTCAACTACGAACGCCATAAATTCGCCAATTATTTCCCTTTCCTCTAAAATTTACGCCTATGATCTTAGACCGCCTGCGCCCACCCCCCCATTACCTGCCGCTGATCCTGTTTGCCGGAGTTTTTGTCGCAGTTTTTAGCCTCTACCTGCTCACTTTGGCCCCTGGCGTTGTTGGCGGCGACGCCGGCGAACACCAAATCGCGGTGCCGTTGTTAGGCATTCCTCATACCACCGGTTATCCGCTTTATATTTTAGTCGGCAAACTGTGGACTCTCCTGATCCCTATTGGGTCGCTGGCCTGGCGGGTCAATCTTTTTTCAGCCCTGGGAGGAGCGCTGGCGGCCGGGATCACCAGCCTGATCGTTTACCGGTTATCACAAGAAATTTTACCCGCCGCCGTTTGGGCCGGCGCTGTGGTCGCCGGGCTGACGCTGGCCTTTGGCTTGACCTTTTGGCAGTGGAGTATCATCGCCGGCGTCCGATCGTTCAATATTTTCTTTTTTGCCCTGCTCACCCTGCAAGCCGTTACCCTGGCTCAACACTATAAATCCAACCGGCTCGTCGCCGCCGACCGCACGCTCAGTTGGCTGGCTTTCACTGTCGGTCTCAGTCTGGCCCATCACCGTACGACCCTCTTTTATCTGCCGTCGTTGGTAGCCTGGATTGCCTGGCACGATCCGGCGCTGATGCGCCAGCCGCGCCGGCTGATCAGGCTGATCCTGCTCACGCTCGCGCCGCTGACCTTGTATCTCTTTATCTACCTGCGAGGCGTGAACCATCCGCCCTACACCCACGAACAAATCACGGACTTCAAAAGCTTTTGGTTTTTGATCGGCTCCGGCGACTCAACCGGCCTCTTCTTTTCCATCGATCCCGCTTATCTGCCGGCCCGTCTGCTATTTATTTGGCGCGATCTGCTGGCCCAACTCTCGCTGCCTGGTGTGGTGCTGGCGGTGGTGGGAGCCGTTATCTTACTGAGGCGTTATCCCGGCCAATTTCTATTTCAAGGGCTGCTGGTGGTGTTGCTGCTGCTGTTTACGCTAGATTTTGAAGTGGTCAATTTAGATGAAGCCCCGACCTGGTATTTAATGCCCGCTTATTTTATCGTAACCGTCTGGTTGGGCCTGGGTGTCAATGGTATCGTTAGTTTGGTCGGGTATCTGTTCAAATTTATAAGAAGAACCATAAATCCTAGTGAAAAACCGCTCGCCGCGAATAATTCAGATCGTCTCAAATCAAACAATAACCAGTCTTCAGCGACCACTATCCCATTATCGTTTGTGCTGCAACTTATCGCCCTATTTGGCTTCACCACACTTTTAATCCTGTCGTTGGGCCGACCGAACTGGCAAACGCAAATCACGGCCGCGACCACCCCTCTGGATGATTGGCGGCAATTGCTGCGCGGCACACAAGCCCAGCGGTTCGTTGAAAGCAGCCTGCCCTACGTTGAACCGAACAGCATTATCTGGGGCGATTGGGAACAATACACCCCTTTTAAGTATTATCAATTAGTCCTCGGCCAGCGCCTCGATGTGACGGTGCGCAACCCCCTTGATCGCTGGCCGGAGAAGGTCGCTCAGGCCAGCGCCGAGGCCCGTCCCATCTACTTCACCCGCAAACCCG
>JAGRCC010000891.1 GCA_020433785.1 Anaerolineae bacterium | reverse complement strand
CGGATGGGGGTGCTTTACGAGTTGGGGCGGCAGTTGACCAGCAGCTTTAATCTGGAAGAAGTGCTGCACCACGCCCTCAACCTGCTCAACGGCGCGATAGGCATTTCTCAAGGCGCGGTGCTGCTGCTGGACCCGAAAACCGGCTATTTGGTGCATCGTGCGGCAATTGGACGGGATAAACCCCTACCGCCTGAAGGTAGCCCGACTCCCTTCAAAGTTGGGGTTGGTCTAGCCGGTAAGGTGATGGCTTCCCGCCGACCGCGCTTAATTCCTGATCTGTCTCAAGAACCGGACTGGCTATCCGGCTCGCCGTCATTGCACCGCCAGTCGGCTTTGGTGGTGCCGTTGACCACCGGTGACGATGTTTTGGGCGCGCTGCTGCTGTTTCACCCGGAAGCGGACTATTTCAGCGAGGATCACTTAAAAATGGTGACCACTGCGGCAGCTCAAATTGCGACCGCCATCAACAACGCCGAACTGTACCGGGTCAGAACCGAACAGGCCGGTCGATTGACGGTGATGTATCAGCGGCAAGCGGCTGAGGCCACCAAAAATGAAGCCATTCTCAAGAGTATTGCCGACGGGGTACTGGTGTTAGACACCCAACGCCGGATGGTGTTGATCAACCCCAAAGCAGCGGAGATTTTAAATATCGATGCCGCCGAATTGGCCTATAAACCCTTGAGCCAAATTTTAGAAAGTACGTTTGCGCCGGTCGAATCGGAATTGGTTCAATTGTTGTATGAGCAGTTTGACCGGTCGCTGACGCAAATTGAAGCAGGCGTGCAGGCAGTGGAATTTAGAATCTCAGCCGGACCCAAGGTGGTCAAAGCCACCTTAACGCCGGTGACATTGAATGAAAACGAGCCGCCCAGTACGGTGGCGGTTTTGCGAGATATCAGCCGCGATGCTGAAATCGACCGCTTGAAAAATGAATTTATTTCATCCGTATCGCACGAACTCCGGACCCCGATGACGTCTATCAAAGGCTATGCCGATTTACTGCTGTCCGGCAATGAAAAAATCGGCGCACTCAATCCAATGCAGTATCGATTTGTCAAAGTCATCCAATCGAATACTAATCGCTTGTCGGAATTGGTTAATGATATTCTTGAAATTTCCCGCATCGAAACCGGTAAAATCAAGCTGGAGTTTGAAGCGGTTAGCCTGGCTGAAGTCGTGCAAGATGTGACCACGACCTTTGAAGGACAGTTAGTTCAGAAATTTATGCACCTTATCATCAATTTACCTGATGATTTGCCGCCTGTTTATGCCGATAGAGCCAGGTTGACCCAGATACTCGTCAATCTGATGGGCAACGCTTGGCAATACACCCCAGAATCCGGTAATATAGAGATACGCGCAAAATTGCTGGACCGGTGGGTGCAGATTGATGTAGCCGACAACGGTATCGGTATTGTGGAACAGGATAAGCAGTACCTGTTTGATCGCTTTTTCCGGTCAGAGCGCAATGAGGTTCAAGTAGTCGACGGCACCGGTCTGGGGTTGTCGATTACCCAATCATTTGTGGAAATGCTCGGCGGGCAGATTTGGGTTGAGAGCGAAGTGGATGTGGGTTCGACGTTTAGTTTTACCGTACCGATTGTCGCTTCCGAGCCAACCGGCGATGCCCTTTAGGCGAGTAATGCGATTCAACAGGAGACAGTCAACCAATTATGAGCGAACCTTTAATCTTGGTCGCTGAAGATGAACGAGATATCAGAGAACTGATTGTTATCTCCCTTGAAATTGACGGTTTTAGGGTGGTAGACGTGCCCAATGGCGAAGAAGCTGTAAAAAAAGCCTTGGAGATTTCGCCTGATCTGATTCTGATGGATGTACGCATGCCCAAGATGTCGGGTTTTGAAGCCTGCCAGGCCCTCAAAGCCGATGCTCGGACGAAAGATATTCCGGTTGTTTTTTTGTCGGCCAAGGGTCAGGAAAATGAGGTCAGTACCGGCTTGGAGTTAGGCGCTTCGGATTACTTTTTGAAACCCTTTGCACCCGATGAATTAGCCCGACGCGTTAACAAAGTGTTAACCGAATTGGGTAGATTGTAGAGTTGAAGTTGGCAATCTATTCCTATTTAATGATAGAGATTTGAAACCTGATGAGTGCTGTTGTTATTGATGGTGGGTTAGTCCATTACGAAGCGTTTGGCCGGGGTAAACCCGTGCTTTTCCTGCACGGCTGGCTTGGCTCGTGGCGATATTGGATGCCCACTATGGAAGCTATCTCCGACAAATACCGGACCTATGCCCTTGATTTGTGGGGTTTTGGCGACTCCGACAAATCTAAAACGCGCTATGAGATAACCGACTACGTGGCTCTAATCAACAATTTTGTTGATAATATGGGTATCCGGGAAGCCCCGATTATCGGCCACGCCCTGGGGGCGAGTGTCGCGCTGGAGTACACCGTTCAGCATCCGGATCGGGCCAAAAAAGTGATGGCGGTCAGTTTACCCATGCACGGCGACAGCATCAACCGCAAACTTATCGACATGGCCAATCGCTCGGTGATGTCAAAGATGTTATGGTGGCGGCAAATCACCCATAAGGAAGTTCAGCGTGAAGCTGAAAAAACGGCCGATGGAGCTATTGTCACCAGTATAGAGTCTGTGGCTAAATTAGATATCTCGAGCCGTATGAAGATTATTGCCCAATCCCCTGACTCGATGCTGTTGGTGGTTTACGGGGAGAAGGACGATATGATTGATCCTGCCCCGCCTCGTTCACTTAACGGCAACAGTTGGCCTAATATTCGCCCCATCGGCCTGACCGAGTCGAAACACTTCCCCATGCTTGAAGAGGCGGCCAAATTTTACCGACTACTTCAAGATTTCCTCGATGTTGAAGAGGATTTATCCTCGCTTGAGCTAAAAGAAGAGTGGCGGCGTCGCACCCGCTAATCGCCCCAAAGGTCCTGGGCTGCTTAATCGATACCCTGTGTTAAAAGACTCGCCCGCTAAACCATAATTATGGTATAATGATCGTACGTCCATACTTTTAAAATTGTAAACGAGGTGAATCGATGCCAGAAGAGCGCCCCATGCCAAATGCTGCGTTGCGGGTTCTATTGGAAGCCATTGAAGATGTAATGGGAGAAAACGGCACTAAAGCGGTCCTTAACGCCGGCGGGCTAGGTAAATACATCGA
The DNA here is from genome assembly GCA_020433785.1 of Anaerolineae bacterium. Next base: position 2,612 of record JAGRCC010000891.1, on the reverse strand, counting down.
CAACTATCCCCCCAAAAACCTCGACATGGAAGCGACGTTTGCCCAGTACGGCGCGGCGCAGCAGGCTGTTGAGGATTTTTACGGGCCGCGTGGGGCGCGAGCCATGCTGCTGCGAATTGGTCGCGCTACATTTCAATTCGGCTTGAGAGACCAGCCGGCCATTTTAGGCCTGGCGGGTATTGCCTTAAAAGCATTGCCTGAGAAAACGCGGATGAAGCTAATTTTAGAACGAATGGCTAAAGCGGCGGTTGATCGGGTTAACCAACCTACAGTAGTTATGGAGGAGGAAGACGCTTACTACTTTATTGTGGAACAGTGCCCCTGTAAGTGGCGTCCTGAGCACGATAAACCATGCTGTTACGTGACGATTGGCGTTCTGATGGAGGCCATGGCCTGGATTACGGGTAAAATGTACAAAGTGGAAGAGGTCGCCTGCATTTCCAATGGCGCGGCCAGTTGCGTTTACCGCATTCCCAAAGCGCCGTCAGAATAATAGATGCCCCTGGCTTGTAGTGATGGCTTTAGCCATTTTCTCAAAAAAATGTCTAAGCCGTTGTCACGACGCTGATACAAATAATTAAAAAATCCGGCCTTTTGGCCGGATTTTTTATGATAATATCTGTAATGGATTAGGCATAAACATAATAACAAAAACAAAAATCATAATATAGGCTAGAATCTTGCGACCGGGATCTAGCGGTACCAAATCATTAAGAGGCGGCGGATGACCGACGCCGATAACCAAAAATATCAAAAAAGCCCAGACTAGCCAGCCGGTCCACAGGAATCCGGCCAGGACCATGATGCCCACCAGTACGAGCCCCAGCACTCGAGATTTTTCCCCCAGCAAACAGTAGATGATATGCCCTCCGTCAAGCTGGCCGACCGGCAGTAGGTTCATCGCGGTTACAAATAAGCCAAACCAGGCCGCAAAGGCGACGGAATTAATAAAAACATCGCTCCCACCGCCATCGGGAATAATGCCGGCCACCAGGAGTATTATTTTTTGAATGACCGGTAGACCTTGATAAGCATCAAAATTAGGCAGCAGTTGACCGTGGATTAAATATTTTACACCCAGGTAAAAAATAGAGTTGCCTTCCAGCAGCGATGGGGCGTTTGGGTCACGGTGGAGTTCAGTGACAGTGGATGAGGCCATTCCCCAAAAAATTAGTGGAATAGCAAAAATCAGCCCACCCAGTGGCCCGGCCACGCCGATATCGAACAACTGCTTTTTGGTTTTGAATGGCGAGCGAAGTTGAATAAACGCCCCTAACGTTCCAACGGGAGAGATGACCGGCAAGGGGATAAAATAGGGTAAAGTAACCGCTACCTTGTGATATCGAGCCGCGAAATAATGGCCAAATTCGTGGGCCATCAAAATGACCATCAACGTCAGCATCATGGGCAGGCCCATCAGCCATTGGAGCAACGTTTGCGGCATACATTGGCATTCGTACACAGCGCCGGTAAATAATACCGACAAAATCGTAATGATAGCCAACCCTAAATTGATCCAGGGATTACTGCGCGTCGGGACGACAACCCCTGGCTGGGCAATTAACCCGATTTGCCCTTTATATCGCCGCAGCATAGGGGTGTACTCTCTGCGCTTCCAGCGTTCGGCAATGCGGTCGTAGGCGGCCTCGCTGTCTTGCATAAGTAGGTTGCCAATAAAAATAATCGTACCCTGAGCGGCCTGGCGCGGTGTTTCGATACTATCGACGTAAAAAATATCTTTGACATCATCGCGCAACTGCCCTAGTAGGGTGCCGTCTAGCAAGATATTTTCAGGGGGAGGGGTAGCCATGGATTATCCTATTTTGGAATTTGGGCTGAATGGGGGTTAACGAGTTATAGATTTTCGGCTCGATTTTGTTTAACACTGGCGATGGCTCTGGCTATTCGATTCAAATCTTGGGCAGCTTGGTGGTCATGCTCGGCTTTGTAACGCTCCATCTCACTGTCAATCGTTTCGAAAAAGTCACCGTCAAACTGGCCTTGACTCTCATTAATAATCGCCATCATCTCCGAGTCATCCAGTGAGCCGAGGATGAGTTCAATCCATTCAAGTGTTTCTGCTCTGTTCATAGCTAAGTGGCTCCGTGTCAGTTTTATTTATTGTAGCATATTCTCTAGTCAGTCCAAATAACCGCCAGGCAACAAAAAAAAGAGGGCGATTTTAGCCCTCTTTTGCTGCTCCTCGGGTAAGATTCGAACTTACAACCTAGCGGTTAACAGCCGCCCGCTCTGCCGTTGAGCTACCGAGGATTATTTATTATTCAATTAACAAAAGTTAATTATAATCGATTTAGAACGTTCGTCAAATTAGCCCAGATAGTCTCTCAATTTGCGGCTGCGAATGGGATGGCGCAGTTTGCGTAAAGCTTTAGCCTCGATTTGGCGGATACGCTCGCGGGTAACGCCAAATTCGCTGCCAACTTCTTCCAGAGTGCGGCCTTGGCCGTCATTTAGCCCGAAGCGCATCTCCAGAACTTTACGTTCACGGTCGCTGAGTTGGGCCAGAATTTCGTGAAGTTGTTCTTTAAGCAGTTGCTTCGAGGCAGCATCGACCGGGCCGGTGACAGTTTCGTCTTCGATGAAGTCGCCCA
>JAGRCC010000890.1 GCA_020433785.1 Anaerolineae bacterium | reverse complement strand
CTTCGCTGCTGGGCATCATGCTCCAGACGCCATCGACCATGCCCAGGCCGGCCCGCAAAACAGGAATCAGGCCGATTTGCTCTCGCAAGATTGAGCCGGAGGCGTGGCCCATCGGCGTCTCAACCGTGGTGGCCTCCAGCGCCAAGTCCTGGGTGACTTCATAGGCCAGCAGAATAGAAATTTCACGAATTAACTCACGAAAATCTTTGGGATTGGTTTGTTTATCCCGGAGAAAGGTGAGCTTATGTTTGACAAGTGGATGGGTACTTTCATAAACGTTTGCCATGCGGGCCTCCTATCAAAATTCAAATCGGCCCATTATAAAATGGGGCTGACCAAATGACAAACGCGATAGAAAGGGAAATTCTGGGATTTTGCCACAGGTCAGGCCAAATGCTATAATACCTAATCAATCTACTTTGAACATTGCAGGCTAAAGGAGTACATCATGCCAACAATTGGTGGCTGGGAATGGATTATTATCCTTGTAATCGTCATTATTATCTTTGGGGTTGGGAAATTACCTGAAATTGGCGGCGCACTGGGGAAATCGATCCGCGAGTTCCGCGAGTCCTCTTCTCGACCGGAAGATGATAAGAACGATGAATCGGTTGATGGAAGTAAAGCTTAGAACTTACTTTCATTGTTTTTGATCATCCATTTGTTTTACATCGATTGACATTCACGTCTTTGGCAAGTGTAGTCCAGTTATGGCTACACTTTTTGTTTTGGTTGCTACCCTAAGTCATTGCCTCGATTGGTCCCCCACCAAGCCCTGAAATTGGCTCTTGTATCCTGACCATTTTCGTCTATGCTCTAAGTCATAGATTTAATTGCTATGAGGAAGAGCCAATCATGTCTCAATTTGAAATCACCAAACAGAATAGAGTGAGCCGGCTGCCTGATCGGGGCCATTACGACGAGGCAACGGTTTACAGTATCATCGATGAAGCCCTCATCTGTCACGTTGGGCTGGTGCAAGATGGCCAGCCGGTGGTTATCCCCACGATTCATGCCCGCAAAGACAATCGTATTTTATTGCATGGCGCCACAAAGAGCCGGCTGCTCCAGTACGCTCAATCCGGTCAAAACCTGTGTATCACGATGACACTGGTCGATGGGCTGGTTTTGGCGCGCTCCGTTTTTCACCACTCGATGAATTATCGCTCGGTCGTGTTGTTTGGCCGGGGTGAAATCGTGCCGGATGAAGAGAAAATGGATTGTCTAAAACAGTTTACGGACCGCTTGCTGCCGGGCCGCTGGGACGACGTTCGCCAACCGACCGCGCCGGAACTCAAAGCGACCACCATCGTCTCGATTCCGATTGAGCTGGCCTCGGCCAAAGTCAGAGTTGGGCCGCCCAAAGACGATGAAGACGATTACCAACTGCCGGTCTGGGCCGGTGTTTTGCCGATTAAACAGCAAATCTCATCACCGCAAAATGATCCAAAGTTGGCAGATGATATCGTCGTGCCGGATTATATTGTAGATTATGTGAATAACCATTGATCAAAAAGCGAGGCTACCGGAGCGGCAAAGACGACTTTGATCGAATTTGACAAAGCAAGCTTTGTCGCTCCGGTTTAGATTTCCTTGAACACCTTCCCCAACGAATCGCCATAGACTGACAAATCCCACTCGCAGAAGTAGCCGAACGGGGTCTGCCAGACGTGGTAGCCAGTACTCACCAGGCGTTCGTCTAGGTTATTGAGTAGGGATTGGGCAAACTCAGCTGAAGCGGTCGAAGCCGATAGATGGGTGAATGAGTGAAGGACGATATTTTTGAAACTGCGCTTGTTGGCCAGCCATTTGATATTTTTGATCACTTTGGTTTCAAGCTTGGGCTTGGCCTCATCTTCCGCTTCGGCGTGGAGGAAAATGACGACGGCATCGGTGACCGTTTCTTCGACATCTTGCTCCGGCACGTCATCGAGGGTTTTCGAGAACGATTTCCAGTAGAACTTTTTGGCCTGAAACAACAGCATCTTCATAACAGATGATGGTTATGGATACACTCGCCCGAGGGTTCGAGGGAAGGGGTTGGTTTCTCGCACGTGATGGATGCCACAAATCCAGGCCACGGTGCGCTCGATGCCCAAGCCGAAGCCGCTGTGCGGCACGCTGCCGTAGCGGCGCAAGTCGAGATACCACTTGAACGCTTCCTCCGGTAGCTTTTCCTCGTGGATGCGCTTGAGCAGCAGGTTGGGGTCGCTGATGCGCTCGCTGCCGCCGGTGATCTCGCCGTAGCCTTCGGGGGCTAGCATATCGACGCTTTTGCAGACTTCGGGCCGGTTGGGCCAGGGTTCCATGTAAAAAGCTTTAGCGGCGGTGGGAAAGCCGTAGACAAAGATGGGGCGGTCGAACTGTTTAGTCAGTTCGGTCTCGTGGGGGCTGC
>JAGRCC010000889.1 GCA_020433785.1 Anaerolineae bacterium | reverse complement strand
TCAGCCGCCTCGGTTTCCGGGCTGTTCTATTCCCGCTTCTCTCGGCGCTGGCCGTTTACTTTTTTATAAAAGCGTTCTCTTCAATTACCGGACCACCGACCACCGACCGTCGACCGTCGCCAGATAATCCACCCTTCACCCGCCTTTCTTCATTCTTCATTCTCTATTCTTCCTTCTTCACCGCTCTGGCCATCTACGCTTACCTGGCCGCCCGCCTCCTACCGCTCGTCTTTGTTCTGTTCTGCCTGCTCGACTGGCTTCGCACCCGCCGCAACCTTCGCCTGCTCTTTATTCTGCTATCATCATTCATCATTCTAACTTCAGTTTTCCTCCTCCCGCTGATCATCCACTTCACCCGCTACCCCGCCGATCTCCTGGCTCGCTCCTCAACCGTCTCCCTCTTCAATCCGGAGTGGAATAACGGCGATCTCCTCGCCACCACCTGGCAAACCCTCACCCTCACCCTCAGTACCTTCCTCGGCCTCCACGGCGATCCCAACCCTCTGGTCAACCTGCCAAAACAACCCGCCATCCCCTTATTCCTCACCCCCTTCTTCCTCTTCGGCCTCGCCACCTCTCTCTACCACACCCTAAAATTACCGTTTACCAATCTCCAATCTCCAATCTCCAGTCTCCAGTCTCCAGTCTCCAATCTCCAATCTCCAATCTCCAATCTCCAATCTCCCTCTCCCCACCTCTTTCTCCTCTCCTGGTGGTTCGTCATGCTCCTGCCCGCCCTCCTCGCCCCCGAAGGCGCTCCCCACCACCTCCGCCTCATCGGTACAATTATTCCGACCTACATCTTCATCGCCGTAGGCGTAGCCACAACCGTCCACTTCCTATCCCGCCCCATCCGAAATTATCAATTATCAATTATCAATTATCAATTTCTGATCCCTCTGGTGCTATACACCCTCCTCGCCTTCCATACGATGACGAATTACTTCATCCGCTGGCCCACCGCCGCCGACGTCACCCTCCCCTTCGATCTCTACGCCACCCGGCTGGCCGCCGATATCGCTCAGGCCCCCCCCGGTGTCGGTTACGTACTGCCGATGGATATCCGCGCCGCCGAAGAGGCCCGCCACTATACCATCGACTACCTGCTGGCCGGTCAACCCCACGCCGCCTACACTTACCTGCCGGTCGATGAACGCAACGCCGAGCGCCTGCTAGCCCAAGCCGCTCAGAGTCATACCGAACTGCGCGTGGTTCGCTGGACGGACGATAAACACCGCGAGGCCGACGCCAAAGAGATTGTCACGTTTTTATTGGAAACCAACGGAGCGTTAACCGGACACCAGTCCTTTCCGGTTTATGATGTAGACACCTACACCCTGGCCGAGCAGCCGGCTTTCACCCTGCCGGCCATCGACCAGCCCATCGGCGCGGATTTCGATGGGCTGCTGCGCCTCGACGCGGCTTACGTCGCGCCGAGGGTTACTCCCGGCGATGATCTGCCTGTGGCCTTGACCTTGGCGCCGTTAGCGCCCATGCCGGCCGATTACAAAGTCTCGCTGCGATTAATCGGCCCGACCGGTGAACAGATCGCCCAAAAGGATCGCCAACTGCACCATAATTTCCACCAGGGGACATCGCTGTGGCCGCCGGAAACAGTCAATGAGTATTACCTGCTGCCGGTTCCGCTCAAAACGCCACCCGGCGATTATGTGGTCAAGGTCGTGTTGTATCATCCCGACACCCTCGCGCCGCTGGTTGCCAACGGGACGGTGGAGGTATCGGTAGGCGCGGTTACGGTGACTGGAGAGCGATAGCAAGCTTTGAACCGTTGCTGTGTTGGTGTAATGGCTTAGTAATTTGGGGGAAACGATAGGACAAGTTATATGATCACGCGGTGATTCATACGGTCGACCGCGGCGGGGCATACGCTCAAGTAAATTGATCATGCAGTCAAACAGTCCGGACATATGATCGAGCAAGTTGATCATACGCCACGACGCGTCAGGGCATACGATTAAACAGTTGATCATATGGTCGAATGCGTCGGGGCATATGATCGAGCAAACTGATCATGCAGTCAAACATGTCAAGACATATGATCGAGCAAGTTGATCATACAGTCAAACGCGTTGGGATATGCGATTGAGTAGTCGATCATACGGTCAAACACGTCGGGGCAAACGATCGAGCAGTTGATTATACGGTCGACTGCGGCGGGACATATGATCGAGCAAATTGATCATGCAGTCAAACACGTCAGGACATATGATCGAGTAAGTTGATCATACAGTCAAACGCGTTGGGATATGCGATTGAGTAGTCGATCAAACGTTCCGTGGTCACCGGCCATACGAGCGTATTCGTAACCAAACCTTCCGAGGCACCGGGCCATATGACCACGAACGCGATTAAACCTTTCGAGGCCACTGGACATATGAGTGAGAGGACGAACGGACGGTCAGATATATCGATCTATAGAACTTCGGCGGCCTGCCGATATTAAAACAGGGCGCGGTCGATGGCCATCACGATAAACAGTAGGGCCAGATAGGATTGGGAGTATTTGTACAGCTTTCGACTGACGGCTTTATCATAATTGCGCCACAACTGCCAGGCCAGTTGGATAAACCGCGCGCCCAGCACCGCCGCGATAATCAGGTAAGTCCAGCCGAGCATGCCAAAGGTGAAAGGCAAAAGGGTGACGGTAATCAGCAGAATGCTGTAGAGGAGGATTTGATAGGTTGTTTCTTGTTCACCCATAACCACCGGCAGCATCGGTACGCGCGCTTTGGCGTAATCCTTCTCGACCATCAGGGCCAAGGCCCAGGTATGCGGCGGCGTCCAGAAGAAGATGATGGCGAACAGGTAGAAAGCGCTCAACTCTAAATTGTTGGTCACCGCGGCCCAGCCGACCAGCGGGGGAATGGCTCCGGCCGCCCCGCCGATGATGATGTTGTGGATGGTGCTGCGTTTGAGGTAGAGCGTATAAAAGAAGACATAGTACAGAATTCCGAGCGTGCTTAGAATGGCGCTCAGGGTATTGACCAAAGCGGCATACAGCAAGAAGGAGAGCGCGCTCAGGGCCAGCCCAAAGATAAGCGTCTCTTGCGGCGAAACCAGCCCGGTCACCGTGGCCCGGCGCGAGGTGCGCGACATGAGTTGGTCGATATCGCTATCGACGTAGCTATTGAGGACGCTGGCCCCGCCGGACGACATCGCGCCGCCCAGTAACGTCAGCAGCAGCAGTGGGATGGGGGGCAACCCCTCGGCGGCGATGAACATGGCCGTCAGCGTGGTCAACAGCAGCAGAATCATAATCCACGGTTTGGTCAGTTTGAAGTAAACGCCCGCCTTTTGCTTGAAGGTCAGGCTCACCGCGCCGGCCGTCGGACCGGTTTCAGAGGCGGGCAGGGGGGTATCGAGCGTTAGCGCGCAGACGGTGGCCAGGACCACCAGGCTGCCCCAGATGGCGGCGGTCAGCCCCAGGTGAAGAAAGGTCAAAACGGAATTATAGCCCAGCAGGGGATACAGTCCGCCGGCGATTATCTGGCTGACAAAGGTCAAGCCTAAAATGGTGGTCCAGCGGGCCACCAGCGGATAGCGGGTGTAGTAGCGGCGCGTTTGTAAGATAATGGCGGCGATTAGTACGCCAAAGGCCATCGTCATAAAGCGGTGGAGCAGGTTAATCATTACCCCGGTATTAAGCGTCGAAGGAAAGATTTCTCCCTGGCACAACGGCCAATCGGGGCAAGCCACCCCGGCCCCGGTTCGAGTGACAACCGTGCCGGTGACCAGCAGGATTAAGAAGCTGGCCCCGGTCAAGATAATGGTGCGCCAGAAAAATCGATGGCTGTGATGCAGGCCGGTGTGACGGGCGGCCGGCAGCTGCCAGGCGGTTAGCAAGGCCAGGACAACGCCCAGGGTGAACGTCGCCATCAGTAGATGGGGCACCATCGCCAGGGGGTGGTTCCAATGCCATAGGGGCGTGGCTCGCTGCGAGAGTTGGCCGGCGGCAAAGGCCGCCGCGCCCAAGGCGACCATAATCGAAAAGCGAGAGCGCTGATTGTAACGCCAGGCCAACACAGCGACGGTGGTCACGGCCACCGCGGCAACGCCGTCGATGGTCCAGTAGAGCAGCTCGGCCCAGGTTGTCTCGGTGTAATCGGTCAGACCGGCGATGAGGCTGGTGGCGATCAGTAAGGCCAACCACAGGCAAAAAGCAGCGGTGAGGGTGGGTAGATTTCGACCCAGCGTTAATTTTTGAAACACGGCAACTCCGTAATGGGGCTAGATAGCCTGATAGGTGAGTATGAGCAGTACAGCCAGCAGACCTAAGGGCATAATGGTCCAGATCGTCTCCAAAATGATAGCGGGGCGAGGCCGGTCGCTATTTTCCTGGCGGCGGGCCAGGTTCCAGTAGGCTCGGACCAATGAATGGGCCAGCAAAACGCTGACAATAACCAAGACGATGGTTGCAGCTATGAAGAAAAGCATATTGAACGTCATCAACATCCCTGTTGGTTGGGTTTAATAGAATCGGGGAGTGGTCTGGTCAATCCTATTTTAATCAACGGCGGGTATTTAGCAAACGAGTCCTCCCCGCCGCCTTAAATTGCCGGCCAGAGGGCTTACGCAAAAACCCGGCGACCATCACTTATTGTCAAATCAGCATCCGGATCGCTCAAGGTGACTGTCGCCTTTTCCTATTGTGCAATTTTTCACCCGTATTGTAGTGGCAAGGATGATGTGTGTCAAAAAAATCATTCGCCCGGCAGCAATTCTTAGAATAGCGACAAGGTGACGGTCACTTGGTCAAGAACACTCTCTGATCGACGAAATCAACGGTTTTATCCCTGCAAAAGTGACCGTCACCTTTAATGTCGATCCAATGACCTTTGGCATCGCACCGGGGGCGTGATATAATTTTAGGCAAAGGTTGGTTGCGCAATGTCTTCGGAAATGATTATCCAACTGAATGAGAAGTCAAGGCGGACGAAGTTTACCGCCGGCGATATTCTGACCTGGCCCCTGATCGGGCCATTTTTGCGCTGGCGCTATTCGCGGCGGGTGATGCAAACGGCGCTCTTGCTGGCGACCGGTCTGTTCGTGTTCGACGGGTTGGTGGGGCCGGTGCAAGCGCCTAAAAATCTGGCGACGGTATCGGCCTGGGTGCATTATCGGGGGCTGGTGGTGCTGGCCTTGTTGGTGGCCGGCAATCTGTTTTGTATGGCCTGTCCTTTCATGCTGCCGCGCGAGGTGGGCCGCTGGCTGGGCGCGAAACTGGGCGTGCAGGGGAGTGTGCCCAAGGTTTTGCGGAGTAAATGGTTGGCGGCGCTGCTGCTCATCATCTTTTTTATCAGCTACGAATATTGGGACCTGTGGGCCTCACCGTGGTTAACCGCCTGGATTCTGATTGGTTATTTTCTGACGGCCCTGGTCGTCGATACCTTTTTCAAGGGGGCCGCGTTCTGCAAATATGTGTGCCCGCTGGGCCAGTTCAACTTCTTCGGCTCGCTGAGTTCGCCGACCGAGATTAAAATTCGCGATGCTAAGACGTGCGCAGCCTGCCAGACCAAAGATTGCATCGCCGGTAATCGGCAGACGGGGCAGCGCGGCTGCGAGTTATGGTTGTTTCAAGAAAAAAAGTCCGGCAATATGGACTGCACCTTTTGTCTCGATTGCGTCTACGCCTGTCCGCACGACAATATCGGCTGGCAAGCGCGGTTGCCCTTGCAGGAGCTATGGATCGATCCGCGTCGGGCGGGAATAGGTCGCTTCAGCCAACGCTGGGATTTAACAGCCTTGATGGTCGTACTCGTTACGGCGGCTTATCTCAACGCCTTTGGCATGATCACGCCGGTTTATGCCTTGCAGCAAGCCATTTCCGACCAACTCAACACCACCTCGGAACTGCCCAGCTTACTGGTTATATTTGGTGTGGGCTTCTTTATTCTGCCGGTGATCATTTTGGCGGTGACCGGCTACGCCAGCCGGCTGCTGTCCGGCCGCAGCGATGAGCCGCTTGGGTTCGTCGTGCGCCGGTTTACCTACGCCCTGGTGCCACTGGGCTTTGGCGTTTGGCTGGCTCATTATGCCTTTCATTTTTTAACCGGCGGGCTGACCATCATTCCGGTGACCCAATCGTTCCTTAATGATGTCGGCATCTTTGCCGGGCAGCCGCAATGGCAGTTGGGGCAGGTCGTCCCGGCCGATTGGCTCTTTCCCTTGCAAACCATCTTTCTCTATCTGGGCGTCTTTAGCTCGCTGGTGGTGGGCTTTCAGATTGCGCTCCACCAGTATAAGGATCGACACGTGGCGCTGCGAGCGTTTATCCCGTGGGCCATTCTGGCGGTTCTGCTGCTGCTGGCGGCCTTCTGGATCATGCTCCAGCCAATGGAGATGCGGGGGACGTTGTTTATCGGGTTATGAGGAGAAATGATGGAGAGAATTGAACGCTTTAGAAGTACATTACCCTACGCGCTACGCACTACGCAGGCTGTTCTCTTTATCACCCTGCTGTTTTTATTGCCGCAGTTAACGCTCGCCTCCGGCCCTGGCACCGGCGGTAGTAAGATTCGGATCGACAATGAGTCAGCCGGCCCGTTTGTGCTGCTGGTGGCGACCTCGCCGCTGCCGATCACGGTCGGGCAGATGAGCGTCTGGGTGCGGGTGATGGATACCAACGGCGAGAAGGCGCTGCGCGATGCTGTGGTCAAAATCGAAGCCACACCGGCCGGCGGCGGCGACCTGGTTGCCGGTACTGCCACGCATCAAAACGCCGGCAATGACATCGACTACGTAGCCCACCTCGAGGTCGAACGCACCGGCAGTTGGGACGTCAAGGTGATGGTTGAGGACGATCTGGGGCAGGCCGAGGTGGCCTTCACCGAAACAGTGGCCGGCGGGTTAAGCACCGGGCTGATTGTGGGCCTGGCCGTGCCGTTTGTCTTTCTGATGATTGTGGTGGGGGTATTTCTGTGGCGGCGAGCGGCGAGCGCGGGGACGGCTTGAGATGGCTAAAGCCATCACTACGAGCTTAAGGTTTGTAGTAACGGCTTTAGTCGTCCTAACACGCGCTCACACCGGCTGAGGCTTGACAGACATAAACCGTCGCCTTTAGGCCCGTCGCCGCCGGATATTGGTCGGCGATGGCAATCTCAACGGCGGAAACTAACGCTTGCGGGGCCAGGCCTACCACACAGCCGCCAAACCCACCCCCGGTCATCCGCGCGCCCCCGG
>JAGRCC010000888.1 GCA_020433785.1 Anaerolineae bacterium | reverse complement strand
GACGGCGCTGCTGGGTGCGGGCCGCGGCATGGAACAGGAAACGCCGTTTCGGGCCTGGCGCGATATTATGATCACCTTTTTCAATCTGAGCGAAACCATCCCATTGGCCGATCAACAGCGGCAGGTCATCGCTCAGGTCGAATCCTTCAACCCAGCCCTGGTCGAGCGGCTGCCGCTGCTCAACGACATTTTCAATCTGGGCCTACCCGATACCGAACTGACTGCCAACCTCGAGCCGACCCTGCGCTACCAGAGTTTGGTCTCGCTGATGATCACCCTGTTCCAAGGCGCGGCCGATCAAGCGCCGCCGGTGATTATCTTAGAAGACGCCTACTGGCTCGACATCACCTCGTGGGATTTGACGCTGCAACTGGTGCGAGGCTTGGCCGTTATCCAATCGCCGTTTTTGCTGATGGCCGCCGTGCGCCCACCGGAAGGGTTGGTGATGCGACCCGAACCGATTATCCTGGCCCAAATGGAGATGGCCGAGCGGCTAACCCTCGACACCATGCCGGACGATGAAATCCGTCATCTCGCGGCGGCCCGCTTGGGCGTTAGCCTCGACCACGTGCCGGCGGCGTTGACCGACCTCATCTGCCAGCGGGCCGGCGGCAACCCCTTCTACGCTGAAGAGGTGATCCACCTGCTGCAAGATCAAGCCATCATCCATCTTGGCCAAGCGGACGATCCGGCCCAAGCCGCCCGCCTGATCGTCGGCGATCTCACCACAGCGCTCCAACAACTGCCCCATACCGTCCAGCAGGTCGTGCAGGCCCGCATCGACCGCCTGCCGCCGGAAGAACAGTTGACCGTGAAAGTGGCCGCCGTACTGGGCCGCACCTTCACGTTGGCCATGCTGCGCGATATTCTGGCTCAATACGCCGCCATCGAACCCCGCCGCTTGCGAGCTTACATGGACGACCTGACTTACCTCGATCTACTGCCGGTTGAAACAATCGAGCCGGAAATGACCTATATCTTCAAGCATATCATTACCCAGGAAGTCGCTTATGGCTCACTGTTGTTTAGCCAGCGCCGCCAGTTGCATCGCACCGTGGCCGAGTGGTACGAAGGGCATTATGCCGATCAGCTGGGGGATTTGGAGCCTCACTATCCGCTGTTAGTCCATCATTATCATCACGCCGAAGACGCTGAAAAGGAACGCTATTATGCCGAGTTGGCCGGTCAGCGAGCCGCCAGGCAGTACGCCAACGCCGAAGCCATTCGCTACTTCAGCCGCGCGCTGGCGTTAACGCCAGATGGTGAGTTATCCAAGCAATACGAACTGCGGTTGGCCCGCGAGCGCGTCATCGATCTGCGCGGCGAACGCGAAGCCCAGCAGCAGGATCTGAGTGCTTTACAACAGCTAATGGGCACAATGGCCAAGGAGGGGCAACTATCGGTTGACCGAGAAATCGTAGTGGCCCTCCGGCAAGCCCACTATGCGGAGGTTACCGGCGATTACCCGACGGCTGTCGTCGCGGCGGAGCGAGCCTTGGCGGCCAGCCGTACGCAAAGCAATGCGCTTACCGAGATGCAAAGTCTGTATCAGCTGGGCTTAATTGCCCGGCGGCAGGGCGATTATCAGGCGGCTAGAAGTTTTTACGAACAAGCCCTAACCGAGTTCCAGGAGCAAGGTCATTACCCGCGCCAAACAGCCCACGTTTTGGCCCAGTTGCTTTCCGGTCTGACCATCATCCATTTACGCCAGAGTGAATTTAAGCAAGCTAAAATTCGCAGCGAGCAAGCCTTGACCTTGAGCCGAAAAAATGGCCATAAACAGGACGAAGCACAATCGCTCAATAATTTGGGCTTAACCGCTTATCGACAACGTCAGCTCAGTGAGGCTATCAGGTATCATCAAGACGCCTTGCTCTTGCGCCAAACTATCGGCGACCGGGCCAGTATTGGGACTAGCCTCTTAAACATATCCATCGCCACCCGGGATGCGGGCGACTATACCAAAACCGAAACCCATTTGCGGCAAGCGTTGATGGTTCAGCAAGCGATTGGCAATCGATGGGAAGAGATCAATATCTGGAATGATCTGGGTATTCTCTATCAGGAGTTGGGTAAATTTGGCGAGGCGCAAGAATATCTACAGAGAGGCCTGGCGATTAGCCAAGAAATCAATGATAAGTCAGGCGAGGCCTTTTTACGCTGCAATTTAGGGCTGGTGATGGTTGAGGCTGATAATTTAGAGCACGCTCAGGAAGAATTATCCATTGGATTGGCTCTGGCTAGGGAACAACAAGATAAGGATCTCGAGTCGGGCTTTCTCAGTTATCTCAGTATGCTCAAACTCAAGGAAAATCACTTGGAAGCGGCCATAGACCATGCTCAGGCCGCCCTGACCCTACGGCATGAATTGGGGTTACATTTAAGAACAGCCGATGATTTAGCCACGCTTGCTTTAGCGGCAATTCAGGCCGGCGATCTTGCGCGTGGATTGGCTTTAGGTCAAGAAGCGTTTGACCTCTTGGAAACGTGCCAGGGGGAAGGGCCTGAATTTCCACAACGAGCCTATTTTATTTGCTACCATGTCTTTACGGCGAACGGAGAACCCGAACGTGCTCACGCGGCCTTAGCGTCGGCTTATACGTTGGTGATGGATCGCGCCAATAACATTATCGACCCGGCCCTGCGCCAATCGTTCTTGGAGCAGGTTATGATTAATCGAGCAATTGTGGCGGCTTATCAGGGAAATTAAGCAAAGGTAAACGCTGATGTCGTTCGCCAGCGCTCCAACAACGGACTTTCGATCTGCTCCAGGCACCATTTCTTTTGTAAAGACTCATTGAGCACCGGATATGCTGCCTCTGGCAATGGGTCATCGAGAGTCGGAGGTGTTCGCTCCTGATACTGCTCGTTGAGGGCCAGTAGTTCACGGGCCATCGCGCGGCCATCGGGGAACCGATCGGCGGGATCTTTGGCCAGAGCGGTCATGATGATGCGCTCCAAACCGGGACAAACATCAACCAAGGTCGATGGCGCTGGCGGGGTTTCATAGACATGGGCGTGGATCATTTGGAAAGTGGTGCCCTGAAACGGCAGGCGGCCCGTGACCATTTGGTACAGCATGACGCCCAGGCTGTACAAGTCGGTCCGGCCATCAAGGGTCCGGTCCTGACGAGCTTGCTCCGGAGCCAGATAAGCCGGCGTCCCCAGAA
>JAGRCC010000077.1:427-4282 GCA_020433785.1 Anaerolineae bacterium | reverse complement strand
TCCAGCGCCACCTGCACCGCCTCTTGGACCAGTTGTTTGGCCTCGGTTCGAGCCATATAGTCCGTCAAGGCAAAATTGATCGCCTCGGCCAGCATCAGTCCGTTCGACGCGGCCACGTTCTGGCGCATTCGGTCTGAGTCGACCACCAGATTCTCGCTCAGAAAGCGGGCCTTGTTCAGCGCCGATCCGGTCAGGGCGAACATCTGCGGCAGGGTCAGCCATTCCACCTGCCAGCCGTGGGTGGCGCGCTCGTGTTCCTGCACCAAGGCTTGATGCATCGCCGACAGCAGTCCGGCGTTAGTCCGGGCCGCAGCGATGATCAGTTCGCTGATAATCGGGTTGCGCTTTTGCGGCATCGTACTAGAGCCGCCCCGCGCCGTGTCCGCCGACTCGCGTACTTCGCCGACCTCGGTCTGGGCGAGTAATATGATATCCTGAGCTATCTTGGCCAAACTGCCGCTGACCAGTGACAGCCAGCCGGCTACTTCGGCTAGGTTGTCGCGCTGCGTGTGCCACGGAACGACCGGCACGCCCAACTGCAACGTCTCGGCCAGCGCCGCTTGCACCGCCGCGCCGCGATTACCCAGCGCGGCCAACGTCCCCGCCGCGCCACCAAACTGCACCACTAGCAAACGCGGTTTCAGTTCGATCAAGCGCTGTCGATGCCGCAGCAGCGGTACCAACCAACCGGCCGCTTTCAGCCCGAACGGAATGGGCAGCGCCTGCTGCGAATGGGTGCGACCGGCCATCAATGTCGTCCGGTGTTGCTCGGCCAGTCCGGCCAGGTTGGTGATGACCGCCAGCAGCACCGATTCGATCTGCTCCAGTGCGGCCCGCATTTGCAGCACCAAAGCCGTATCGACAATATCCTGCGTCGTCGCGCCCCAATGAACATAGCCGGCCGCCTGGGGGCCAACCTGCCCTCGCAGTTGTCTGACCAGCTCGATAATCGGCACGCCGGCCTGCTCAACCCCCGTTCGCAGCGCGTCGAAATCGACCTCCAATGCCGATGCTCCGGCCACAATTTTCGCCGCCGCCGCCTCGGGAATGACCCCCAATCGACCCTGCACCTCAGCCAAAGCGGCTTCCACCCTCAGCATATCACGGACAAACTGCTGATCGGAAAAAATATCCGCCAAACTCGGATCGCTAAACAAGGGGGTGTATATGGTTGAGTCGGTCGGTGAAAAAGGCATGCGTCGCTCGTACCTATTGCTGATGATGTTAGGAATAGGAAGGGAAGCTTTTCCCCTACTACCTACTACCTACCCCCTACCCCTTTAGGGATTGAAAAACACTGTCTCTTGATCCCCTTGCAGGTAAATATCAAAACGGTAGGTCGGGACATCGCCGAACTCTTCACGCTGGGCAATCAGGGTGGCCCGTCGCTCCGGCGGGACTCTGTTGAGCAGTGGATCATCGGCGTTGGTGCTTTCGTCGGAAAAGTAAAGGCGAGTCAGGGCGTGTATGAGCATGCCCCGTGAGAAAACGCGCACGTTGATGTAGGGCGTTTGCGCGCCGGCAATGATGCCCGGCTTGATCGTTTTGAACCAGAAGCCGGTCCCCAACGTATCTGATCGACCAAAGCCGCGAAAACTCGGGTCGGCTTGAGCTTGGTTGGGGTCGGCCGGGTGGTTGAAGTGCCCTTGGGCGTCGGCCTGCCAGATCTCGATACAGCCGTCTTTAACCGGCTGACCGTCGCCATCCAGCAGTTGACCTTTGATGTAAATTCGCTGGCCGACCGTCTCGTCTTGGACCAAGGTGTTTTCGCCGCCCCGAATCATGCCAATTCTGAAGTAAGGGCCGACGGTCTGGCTGCCGGTTTGGATGGACATCTTAAACCTCCTTGGTTTCAAATGGCGTTTCGCGACTACCGCATAGGACGATATTAAAGCGGTAGCCCAACGCCCATTCCGGCGTGGTGATATCGTGGGCGTATGTTGATATTAGTAATTGACGGGCGCTTTCATCGGGGATGCTGTTGTGGATGGGATCTAGGGGCAGCAGCGGGTCGCCCGGAAAGTACA
This sequence comes from Anaerolineae bacterium, assembly GCA_020433785.1. Next base: position 2,255 of record JAGRCC010000077.1, on the reverse strand, counting down.
TTTGCGTGACCAGCCGCGATAGAAACTCTCGGCCAAAGATGGAAAAATGAATGTGGGCGGGACGCCAGGCGTTGGAGTGATTGCGCCAGGGATAAGCGCCGGGTTTGATAGTGACAAAACGATACTCGCCGTTGTCATCGGTCAGCACCCGGCCCGCGCCGCGAAAGTTAGGGTCCAACGGCGCATCGTGCTGATCGACCTTGTGCCAATAGCGGCCGGTGGCGTTAGCCTGCCACACTTCCAACAGCGCGTTGCGCACCGGTCGATCGGCTTGATCGGTGACCCGGCCAACCACAATAATGCGTTCGCCGATCGGTTCACCGTTAATCGCCGAATTCTTGGTCAGGTCGTTATCCAAGGGATTGAGGTCATCGTGGCCGTAGACCGGACCGGTCAGCTCCGACAGGGTGTGTGCCATGGGGATGAGCGGTTTGGTCGGTCCCCGCTTGGCGGTGGATTTGTACCCTTCGTAGAGGTAAGATGGTTGCCGCGCCCAATCAATAACGGACGCCACGTTAGATACAGTCATTGTATTCTCTCCCGGATATTCAAATTAAGAACAATTACTCAACAGCTAGTGCGCTGTATTTATAGACTAAGGCTGATAACGTTAATCGGCAGCCAACTCCGAAAACACCTGCTTAGCAATGGCGATGGCGGAATTGGCGGCCGGGACGCCGGCGTATACGGCCACTTGCAACAGCACTTCTTTCACCTCATCAGGTGTGACGCCGGTATTTTTGGTGGCGCGAAGGTGCATCGCCAATTCATGCTCTTTGCCCAGCGCCGCCAACAAGCCGATGGTCAACAAATGGCGCGTGCGGCGATCCAGTCCCGGCCGCGACCAGACCGCGCCCCAGGCCGTTTCGGTGATGAAGCGTTGAAAATCGGCATCGAATTCGGTTTTGTTGGCCTCGGCGCGATCCACGTGAGCATCGCCCAATACCTCCCGCCGAATCTTCATTCCCTGTTCAAACTTTTGGTCAGACATGGTAGTAATTCCTAAAAGTTCTTCCATTTACGGAGATAAGGCGATAAGGGGATTGGGAGATTAGATGGCACATCTCCTTATCTCCCAATCGCCTCATCTCCATCCAAATGATGAAGTTATTCTTAGACAGCCTTCCATTATATCCATTATGCGCCTGCACTAGCAATCAGCTTCGCGCCCGGTACTTGATCGAGGATAGATTGGTTTTTGAGAGCCGTTTTCAGCACCCGCATTGTAAGCAGTGCGTGTTCTCGCGCTAGATATTCCGCCCGCAGGCCCTCTCGGTTTTCGATGGCATCGACAATGCCGCGATGCTGATCTTGCGCCACAAAAAATATCTTCCATGATTGGCCGATTTCCGAGGTGGCAATCACAAAGGCATTAGGCGAGGCAAACGGCAGAGCCACGATCCGCTCCAGCATGCGTTCGATCACAAAGCTGTCTGATAGGCCGAGGAGCTGCTGGTGAAAAATTTCGTTCAGCTCTAAGTAGGTCGCAATATCGTCGTTAGATAGCTCAGTTTGAGATAGTAAAGCATCAATCTCAGCCACACAGGCCTTGATCTGGTTTAGCGCCGGTTCGCTGACCCCCCGCTCGGCCGCCCAGCGGGCTGCCATCCCTTCCAGCGCACCTCGCACTTCAATCGAGTCGCGAATATCGTGCACCGTAAACTCACGGACCACATAGCCGCTGGTCGGCGCTTTCTCAAGCAGTCCCTCTTCGGCCAGCCGAGCCAAAGCAGCCCGAATCGGTGTGCGTGATACGCCCAGCCGGTCAACCAGGTTGACTTCGAGCAGTCGCTCGCCAGGCGTTATCTCACCGTTCAGGATGAGTTCT
>JAGRCC010000077.1:0-422 GCA_020433785.1 Anaerolineae bacterium | reverse complement strand
TGTCTTGACTGTTTGTGACATGGTAAAATGTGATTTGATCTGATTGAGGAAGCGTAAACTGGTAAAAGTATACGCTATGTATACATATTTACAAAAAATCCCCTTATTAATTGGTCGAATAAGGGGATTTGCAGTTGATTTGTTTGTTTGTGTATACATGCACAAACAAAAATGAAAATAGTAGGACAAGTCGCTGACTTGTTCCAACCGGGACTAATCAGCGATTTGTCCTACTAATTCTATATAATCTATTGATAAGCCAAACTCTCTCGTACGCTAATCCGCGTTGCGCCTCGAGCGGGCAGAATGCTGGCGACGATGGACAGCACGGTGATAATCGCCAGCCAATACAATATCCCGACCGGCGAATATTTGTAGGTCAGCTCGCCGCCCATAATGGCCGACAAGCCATATACCAGCAG
>JAGRCC010000887.1 GCA_020433785.1 Anaerolineae bacterium | reverse complement strand
GAGTGAGTCGAACGGTTCATTTAGCCGGAATTTGGATGATTCTGCGCACAGTGTAGAACAATTTGCCAAATTGTTCCCGATCTGGGGCATACGGGTGGCGCAAATTACCAGAGACCAAATTTCGATTGACGATTGACGAATAAGCTTGGTCAGAAAAACCTATCGTAACCCAAGTTGCTACCATCCTCAGGAAATAGTAAAAAATCCATGTTTCAGTTCTAACCACGTGGGAAGTAGGGAGTATGGAGTAGGAAGTAATCGATTTTGACCCCTTAATCCCTACTCCCTACTCCCTGGCGTAGCCACTAATCCTGTCAACCGTCCAAGCCATTCTCGGCGGCAAACAGGGCCAGTTGGGTGCGGTTGGCAAACCCCAGTTTGCTGAGCAAGCTGCTAACGTGGGTGCGCACCGTGGTGGTGCTAATGGCTAACTTCTCGCCGATTTCCCGGTTCGTTAAACCTTGAGCGACCCGTTTGAGGACCTCGGTTTCCCGGTCGGTCAGTTGATCCAGGCCGGCGGGCGAGGTCGGCTGGGTCTGCATCTGCATCAGGGTCATGAGCAGCTCCTGGGGCAGGGCCATCTTACCTTCATAAACGCTGCGGATGGCGTGAAATAGATCATCGGGCGAGGAGTCTTTGAGCAGGTAGCCCATCGCGCCGGCCGTGATGGCCGCCACCACCTGCTTGTTTTCCCCAAAGCTGGTTAAGACCACAATGCGCACCTGGGGATTTTCCGCTTTGATCAGCGCAATGGCTTGCGGCCCGTCCATTTCGGGCATCATCATATCCATTAAAATGACATCCGGCCGCAGGGTCCGGGCCAAATCGACTGCCTCCCGGCCGTTGGCGGCTTCGCCCACCACCTCCATCCCGTTACGAGGTACCAGCAGCGTCGACAGGCCTTGTCTGACCACAAAATGATCATCGGCGATGAGTATGCGGATTAAATCGGACATTTTATGTTTCCTCTCTGTAGGACAAACTTAAGTTTGTCCTACAAACCTTACCCTACGTTTTCTCGACCGTGGGCAGCGGGATAACGGCTTCTAACCGTGTCCCGTTACCCGGCTCGCTCACAAGGGAGAGCTGGCCGTTGAGCCGGGCGATCCGCTCCCGGATGTTATTTAGCCCCATGCCCCCCTTAGGTTGCGCAGGGTCAAACCCTTGGCCATCGTCAATAATTTGCAAGTGCAGCTGCCGGTCGGCCGAGGTTAAATGCAGGGTCAGGCTGGTGGCCGCCGCATGTTTGACCACATTATTCATGGCTTCCACAATGACGTGGTACAACTCCACTTCACACCGGGGCGACAACACCGGCAACTCATCCAACTGGACATCGAGCCGTAAGCCAACGCGGCGCTCGACCGTGTTCAACCGCAGCTTAACCGCCTGGATGAGGCCCTCTTGCTCCAGGTCGGCCGGGCGGAGTTCGTACAGCAGCAGGCGCATTTCCCGCAGGGCGTGCAGGGTGTTGTGTTCCAACTCACGCAAGCTGTGATTCAGGCGGTCGATGTCGCCGTCTTCGGCGGCCTCGCGCCCGGCCCGGCTAAACAGCGACAGGCTGTAGAGCGATTGGGTGACCGAGTCGTGCAGGTCGCGGGCCAGCCGCTGCCGTTCTTGCAAGACCGCCATCGCTTCGGCATTTTGGCGCAGACGGTGGGTTTCCAGCATCATGCCCATCTGCTCGGCGATGGCCGTGATCAGGGCAATTTCATCCAGACCAAAGCCCCGGCCGGTAAAGCGGTAACAGCTTAACAGCCCGGCAATCCGGTTGCCGCTCCTGATCTGAGCGCCCAGGTAGGTTTGACACGCCGGCAGGCGGAAGGTTGAGGGCAGTAGGGTCATGTTAGACAGAGTAGTGGTCATCAAGGGGTCGTTGGGGTGTTGCAGCCAGTGGTGGAAATGGCCCGACAATTCAACGCTCTGCAGCCGGGGTCGAACCTCAGCCGGTAGATTTTGCTGCGCCGCCAGTTGCAGGCCGGGCTGATCCGGTTCAAATAAATGGATACAGATGGCCCGACTGTGGGTGACTTCAACAATCCGACTCAGCGCCTGGTCAAATACGTCATTAAGATGCGCTGCCTGGCCGGCCAGCACGGTCAGGTCAAAAAAGGTGGCCAGTTCTTCGGTGCGGGCGGCCACGCGCTGTTCCAGCGAGGCCAGCACCCGCTCGGTTTCCGCTTGGGCTTGTTGTCGCTGTTGAATTTCTTGCTGCAACAGTTCCACGGTTTCGCTCAGCGCCGCGGTACGTATTTTTACCTGCTGTTCCAGCCGCTCATTTATCTGACGTAACTGATCTTCAGCCTGCCAACGCTGCAAGGTACTACTAAGCATTTCGGCGGCGGTGCGCAGCAGCAAGATTTCGTCCTCGGTCCAGATACGCTGCTCTCCGGCGTCAAGGGGCATTGGCTCGGTTTTGGCCCCGGCCGGCTCAGGCCTCCCCTCGGTCATGCTGACGGTTCCCCACCACTGGCCGTCAATATGAATGGGGAAGATGAGCAGCAACTGCAGGTTATGCTGGTAAAGCAGGAAATCTCGAAAGACAGCCGCATTGGCATACATCTCGGTAATCGGGCCGCCCACCCAGGCGCCGGCGGCCAGTTGGTCGATCATTTCAGCCGGCACAATAGACCAGGGAAAGATAGAGGCCATAAAATCATCAGGCCGGGTGGCCAGGGCCGGTAGTTGTTGTTTTAGCAGCGCTCGAAACTCGGTCAGGATGGCTTGGGTTGTTCCGTCTGTTGCCCTAGACAAGTCGGCCGCCATTGCCACCAGCCGGCCATAGAGACCTAAATCCGCATCGTCAACATTGCGGTGCATCATGATGGTCGTGGCCTGCGTCGGCTTAACAAGATGCTGGAAGGCCACACTTAGCAAGCGGCGGCGCTCGGCCTCGTTGTCGGCGGGCGACAACAGCGTTTGTGAAAATGCCGACAGCGCCCGCACATAGTCAAGCTGGCGCTGCACCTGCGCTTCCGCGGCCTTACGCCCGGTTATGTCGGCATCGGTCCCCACCATCCGTATGGCCCGGCCTTGCTCATCGTGAATGAGCTTACCATGCACATACACCCACCGCACCGAGCCGTCTTTATGCAGCATGCGGTGTTCGTAGGCATAGTCGGGCGTCAGGCCGTCGATATGAGCCTGAGCTGCTGCCATTACTCCCTCATGGTCATCGGGGTGAATGTACCCGGCCCAGATATTGAGATCGTTGGGAATCTCCTCATTGGTGTAGCCCAGAATGGCTTTAATGACCGGGTCCAGATAAAATTCGCCGGTTTGCAGGTTCCAATCCCACACCCCCACCGCGGCGGCCTGGGTGGCCAAATGGTAGCGTTCTTGGCCCAGTTGCAGGGCTTGCTCGATGTGCTTACGTTTGGTAATATCGCGGCCCACGGCCACCCAGTGAGAGGCGTGTTCCGATTCGTCCTTCACCGGGATGAAGTCAAGCTCAACCCACAGTTCAGTGCCGGCTTTGCTATAACTAATCACCTCTGTTCTGATCCGTTGGTGGTACTTGATGGCGTCTTGAATTTGTTGTAGGATGGCGGTATTCGTAGCCCCTCGAAAAATGCCGGGAGGCTGACCAATGAGTTCCTGTCGGGTGTAACCGGTTAATGCCGTTAAGGCCTGGTTGGCATAAATGATGCTGTTGGCTGGCACCTCATCGGAATTAGCGGCAATAATCAGGATCGCATCGTTGGTGTTGGCCACCACCGACTCTAATAGGCGCAACTGGGTTTCCCGGCGCCGACGTTCCGCAATTTCCCGTTCCAGTTCCGCGCTATGCAATCGATTGATTTCAGCCTCTTTTTTGGCGGTTTCGGTGTCGTAGGCGATTTGCAGCACCTTGAGTCGCTGGTCGGCCTTTTCGCCCAGGACCATCTCTTTGAAGGTCTGGTACTGCTTAAAATGATGGAGCGCCTGAGCGAAATCACCCTGCTGCTCATAAATCTCCGAAAGCAGCAGATGGCCCTTAACCAACTCGCTTTTGGCCTCGATCTTTTCGGCGGTTTTGATGCCTTCGCGGCCGTATTTCAGAGCCGCCGCAAACTGCTGCTTATTACAATAGGCCTGCCCCAAGTTCAGTAAAAACAGCGCCTCCGTCACGTCCGATTTGATCGCTCTGGATAGAGCCAAAGCCTGTTCAAAATGGGTTATCGCCTGGTCGGTCTCGTCCAGCTTGAGGTAGGCCTTGCCGATGATATCAAAGGCATAGGCTTCGAACATTTCAAAGCCGGCAGCTTGGCTCACCTGCAAGCCGCGCCGGCCATTCTCCAGAGCCGCTTCATCATTACCCGCCAGCAGATAGGTCTCGCCCAGATTGAGGTAAGACAGGCACTCGATGCGCTTGAAGTCGGTTTCAGCAGCCCGGACTAAATTGTGTTGCAGAGTCTCGATGGCGCGATCATAGTCGCCCGTTTCAAAATAGATGTTGGCCAGGTTGTTGTAAGCATTGGCGATCAGCCGGCTGTCGTCGACACGCTGGGCCGCTTCAAGCTGCTTATAGATGTAGTTGAGCGAGTCGGGGAAGTTGCCGATTTTGTAATAGATACCGGCGATACCATCGTAGACATCGGTCAGCGCCTCGTCGAGGTTCAGTGCCTCGCACAGCTCTTGGGCCTTAAACAGTTGGGTCAAACCCAGCGGATAGTCGCCCAGCCGTTGGTTGAGGTAGCCCTGAGTCCGCAGGCTGTAGGCCATGCCCTTTCGGTAGGGTTCGGCCCCGTTGCCGTTGGCCTGGGATAGGGTGTAAGCCGTTTCGCTGAGGGATCGGGCCCGCTGCATGTCAATATCGCTCAAGGCCCAGGCCAGGTCATTCAGGGTATTGATTTTGGGGGTGATGGCCGCCTCAGAAACGTCGTCGTAGTCGGCTAATTGGCGTTCCAATTGGCGGATTTGTTGCGTGTCGGTCATATGGCTTTCGAGGTGTCGTCAAAGGTTATAAGCTTTGATTAAATCAGAGGGTAATTATAGTGCATACGGTATGAAGGGGAAACTCGAAGCGAAGACAAGTGCCAAATAAGACCCGATCAGGGCATCGATCAAGGACCGACGAGTTTTGCGGCGACTGATCAGGACGTCGATCGAGGGCCGACGAGTTTTGC
>JAGRCC010000886.1 GCA_020433785.1 Anaerolineae bacterium | reverse complement strand
GAATAGCAATAACCACGATAGCAACGAGCACGAGGATCAGTGCGTATTCTACCAAGCCCTGGCCTTCTTCTTTGGGAAGAAATAGCATCGCCAGAAACCCTCCTTTCTATGAAATTTTTAATGCACAACGGTTTAACCTTATCATAATTTAGGGGGTTTGTCAATCGATGTTTTGAAATTTTGATGAAACCTTTACTCATTTTTTACCCCGTGTTCATTACAAATAGATTTTCAATGAAAAATTACCCATTCGTACAACTCGAAGGTAAAATAAGGGCAAGACTGCGCTATTTTTCAACCTCAAATTATCAATTATACTAACTTATGTTCGCAAAAATAAGCGTTTTCTATTATTATTTTTTAGTGCCACACCAATTCCAAATTCCTGATATCTTTCAACGAGTAGTCATTAATCAGCAAGGTGACGGTCACCTTGAATTCAACCAAGTCTCTGGCCTAAGGTAAAAAGCTTAATGGATGATTTGATTGGCAGACAGCTAGGGCTATATGACATCGTTTCACAACTGGGTACCGGCGGGATGGCCAATGTCTATAAAGCCTACCAACCCAGTGTGGACCGGTATGTTGCCGTTAAGGTGTTGACGCGCCTGCCTACCAAAGAATATGAAATTTTTACCAGCCGCTTTATGCAAGAGGCCCAGGTGGTGGCCAAGCTGGAACATCCCCATATTTTGCCGGTTTACGATTTTGGCGAAACTGAGGATTATCTTTATTTGGTGATGCGGCTGGTCAACGCCGGCACGTTGTGGGATCGATTTCACGGCCAGCCGTTTCCGGTGGAGTTAATTCGCCACATTATAACTCAGGTCGGCGATGCCTTAGATTACGCTCATACTCAGGGCATTGTCCATCGCGATGTCAAACCGAAAAATATTCTGATGGATGACCGGGACAACTGTTTGCTGACCGATTTCGGGATCGCCAAGGTGATGCAAACTGATTTGAGTCTAACCCAGTTCGGCACCACCCTGGGCACACCCACCTATATGTCGCCTGAACAAATTCAGGGTGAACCGCTTGACGGCCGCAGCGATGTTTACGCCCTGGGAGTTATTCTCTTTCAGCTCGCCACGGGTCACCTACCGTTTGAAGCGGATACGCCTCACGAGATTTCTACCAAACATCTCTACGCCCAACTCCCTTCGGCACGGGCGATTAATCCGGAGTTGCCGCCAACTATCGAATCGATCATCGTTAAGGCTATGGCCAAGGACCCGAATGATCGCTATGCCACTGCCGGTGATTTAGTTCAGGCGATGAAAGATTTGAAGTTTGAAAAGTCAATATCCACGCCGGTAATGGATTATGAAGCAGATGAAGATGACAACGACCAAACTACGATCTTGACCTCCCTTGAACTGCCCCCAAATGGGGCAAACGGTACGGCCTCCGAACCAAAAGCCATTGAGACAATCGAACTCGATGATCTGCAGCCGGCTGAGCCACCCGACACAGTTAACTCGCCGCGGCCCGAAAGTGAAATTGCCACACCGACCTCATTGCCGCAACCTGACAGTCACCCCGTTATGAATGCTCAACCTTTTGATAAAACTGAACGAGCGAGAACGGTTACACCGGGCTTTGAAGGCTCCCCCCCCAGTTTTTGGCAAAGCAGGGGCTTGTTGATTTTCGGTGGGGTTGCTGTTGTCGTCATTGTTGTTTTGCTTGGCGTGCTCATCGGCGTCAATTTAAATCGCTCAGACGTACCGGTCACGTCTGAGGCGTTTAGTGATGTTCAGGGTAATGCCAGCAATGTCAGTCTGCACGATGACTTTAGCCAGCACCGGTTGGAGGTAACTGACTCAACAGATGAAACCGGCGTCTCGAAAAGATACGAAGATAATAAGTATGTTGTCTCGGTAAGTCCTATGGCCGTGGCAGATCCAACGGTTGAATCGGCCCGGAACATAACCTTTGTTGGGGAACAACCCTATGAAGATTTTGAGTTGAACGTTGAAATTACCGAAATAAGTGGAAAGGCCGCCGATCGCAGCGAAGATGCAGCAGAAAGCGCCTACGGCATCACTTTTAGAAACCAAGGGCGCAACTATTATACCCTCGAAGTGACCGGCAGTGGCTTGATCAAACTTTTCAGAGTGGCGGCTGATGAAGAATTGAATATTGCCGGGGCTCAGAAAAAAGATATGAAACCGGGGACCCCGATTCAACTTCATTTGAAAGTCATTGGGCCTAACTTTACGGTGAGTCTTAATGACGATGAACCCTACAATTTTAGCGATCCGGCTGAAGATTATCTGAAGCAGGGGGATATTGGTTTTGTCGTTAATCCCGGCGGTAACCGAATTGCGACGGTCGCTTTCGATAATTTAGAGATTCGAGTTTTCGAGCCAACCGAACCATAACATCGCCGGCAAGCTATAATATCATCACATTTCTATGGGAGAATAGGATGTTCAAAGAAATTATTGTCGCTATTGATGGTTCAGACCATAGTCATAAGGCATTGGACTATGCCAAAGGGCTGGCCGAGCAGTATGGAGCTACCCTGCGCTTGGTTCACGCTTTTCCCCACACATCTGATCTTTTGGGGTATGATGACTATGAACTGCTTGTGGCGCGGCGAGAGAGCGCCGGGCAAACGCTTCTCGACCAGGCCCGCCGCCAGCTGGGCGAAGCCTCGTTTCCCGTAAAAGAGGAGCTGTTGGAAGAACCGGCGGCTGAAGCGATCCTAACCGTGGCCGGCATTCGGCACGCCGATCTGATTGTTATGGGAACGCGGGGCCGGAGTTCATTAGAAGGGCTGCTGTTGGGCAGCGTTAGCCAGAAAGTTGTCCACCACGCCGAATGCCCGGTGATGGTAGTTCGCTAAACCTAGTTTTAAGGGTGACAGCCACTTATCAAGCGACTGTCACCTGGTTAAGGCAAATCCTAAATACCCTATAACTGTAACACGAGAATACGATGGAAAATGAAATTTTCACCCTTGACCCGGCAGAATTGTCCGGCCGCGACGCCTACCGGCTGCTCATTAGTGTCGTTGTGCCCCGTCCTATTGCGTGGGTATCATCCATAGGCCACGATGACAGCTATAATTTGGCGCCTTTCTCCTTTTTTAATGCCGTCAGCGGCAACCCCCCAACGGTCATGTTCTCGATCGGACAGCGAGCCGGCCAGCCCAAAGACACGCTGCGCAATATTCAGGAGACCGGTGAATTTGTGGTGAATATGACTGATCGTGCCCTGGCCGATAAGATGGTCAAAACAGCGGGTGAATGGGAGTATGAGGTTGATGAGTTTAGCGTCGCCGATCTGGAGACCACCCCTTCTCTGAAAGTTAAGCCGCCTCGAGTGGCTTTGGCCCCCATCGCGATGGAAGCCAAAGCGACCCAGATTATTCCGGTTGAGGGCTCATCCAATACCATGGTTTTAGGGCAGGTTGTCTATTTCCATATCCAAACCGAGTTACTGCTGCCCAAAGGCACCGTTGATCCCAAGCTGTTCAACCCAGTGGCCCGGCTAGGTAGCGCCGACTACGCCACTTTGGGTGAAATTTTAACCATTTTGCGGCCACAAGTGTAAAGCTATGCTTAAATTCCTAACTTTCCCCTAATTTTCCC
>JAGRCC010000885.1 GCA_020433785.1 Anaerolineae bacterium | reverse complement strand
ACAGGGCCAGCAGTTCCTCATCCCACTGTAAGGTATGCAGATTGAATAGTTGGGTGCGCGAGGCGTTGGTCATATCGCAGGCGTGGATTAGTCCGCCGCTCAGGTTGAACAGTACCCAACTGTCCACCGTGCCCAGACATAGCTCGCCGGCCTGGGCTCGCTGGCGGCCGGCGGGGGTGTTGTCCAACAGCCAGCGCATTTTACTGGCCGAAAACATCGGGTCGATGGTGAGGCCGGTACGCTGGCGCAGCATCGGCTCAAGTTCCCGCGCGGCCAAATCGTGGCAAAAATCAGCGCCACGCTGGCACTGCCAGATGACGCAGGGTCCCATCGGTTGGCCGGTTGCTCGCTCCCACATCACAACCGACTCGCGTTGATTGGTGACGGCGATGGCCATTAAATTGACTCGCGGGGCGGCTTGCAAACATTCATCGATAGCATCTTGAACGGAGCGCCACAACGCGGTGGGGTTCTGCTCGACCCAGGCGGGTTGAGGATAGGTGACCTCCAGGGGGCGAGCGGCGCGGCCAATGACCTGCCCCGCCCGATCGATGAGCAATACTTTGGTGTTGGTGGTGCCCTGGTCAATAGCCAGGATGACTTCATCGTGTGTCGTCACAGCTACTCCTTTGGAGTGTGATGGTACGGACAGGCGTCCGTTATTACGGCCTAACAGGTTTCCATAGAAACCGTTTGGAGGGCGTTAAAACCTTATCGACCTAACTGTCGCCCTAACAGGATTTTATAAAACCTGTCAGGGCGGATACGGCTAACAATTAATCCGAAAGTAATCCTTTGGCGGTTTCGGCTAGTTTATCGGGAGTGATGCCGTAGTGAGCAAAGATTTCGGCCTGACTGCCGGTAACAGTGTACTCATCCGGGATGCCAATGATTTTGAACGGGAGACCCAACCGGTTCTGGATGAGCAATTCGGCGCAGGCGCCGCCCAGTCCGCCGCAGACGCTGTGCTCTTCGACGGTAATGATGGCCCGCGTTTCACGGGCGGCTTGCAGCACCACGGCCGTATCTAACGGCTTTAGGGTGTGCATACTGATCACCCGGCAGCTGATGCCATCCTTAGCCAGCAGTTCGGCGGCCTGCACCGCTTCGAGCAGCGGCTCACCGGTGGCGATGAATGTCACATCGCTGCCGTCGGTCACGGTGATGGCCCGACCGACCTCAAAATGGGTGTCCGGCCGATGCAGATGAGGACGGGGTCGTTTGCCAAAGCGAATGTAAATGGGACGGGGATGATCGACGGCGGCTTTGATGGCTTCCCGCGTCTCAAAATTATCGGCGGGGGCGACGATATCGATATTATTGATGGCTCGCAGGACGGCGTAATCGTGCAGCGAATGGTGGGTTGTTCCCAACGCGCCGTAGCTAACTCCGGCGCTGATGCCGATCAGTTTCACCGGCTGGTTAGAGTAGGCCACATCATTTTTGATTTGCTCCAATGATCGGGCGGTCAAGAAACAGGCCGGCGATACAGCAAACACCGTTTTGCCGGCTGCGGCCAGTCCCGCCGAGACGCCCACCAGGTTTTGCTCGGCAATGCCCATCTCGACAATCTGGTCGGGCAGTTGTTCTCCAAAAGGTCCCAGTTTGCCTGAGCCGCGCGAGTCGCTGGTCACAACCAGGACATTTTTATTGTTCTGGCCCAAATCAACCAACGTCGCCCCAAATTCTTCCAGATTAGCGCGCCCCAGTTCCATCATTGTAGAACCTCTGTATTTTCCATTTCAGATGATTTGATCAATTTAGTTTTTGCTGCGTCAAGCTCTGCCATTGCCTGTGCAAATTCGTCATCGTTGGGCACTTTATGGTGCCATTTGGCTTGATTTTCCATAAAGCTAATGCCGCAACCTTTAACCGTCTGGGCCAGCACCAAGTTCGGTTTACCCGGCTTAAAGGGCAGCTCATCAAACGTTTGTACCAGATCGGCTACATCGTTGCCGTTAATCCTTTTAACGGCGTAGCCAAAGGCGGTGAATTTATCCGCCAGCCCTTCCAATTGCATCACCGTTTCGGTCTGGCCCGTGATTTGCAGCCCGTTGCGATCAACAATGACGACCAGATTATCCAGCTTGTAGTGAGTCGCGCTCAATGAGGCTTCCCAACTGGACCCTTCGGCCAGTTCGCCGTCACCTAATAATGTGAAGACGCGACCGGGACGGCCATCTTTTTTGGCAGCTAGAGCCAGCCCGACCGCGACGGACAGACCGTGGCCCAGAGCACCGGTGTTCTGCTCAATGCCAGGCACCTTTCGGGTCGGGTGGCCAATCAAATGGGATTGGTATCGACTGAAGGTTTCTAGACGTTCGGAGGGGAAAAAACCTCGATCGGCCAAGACGGTGTAGAGCGCCTCAACCGAATGGCCTTTACTGTGGATATAATGATCACGGTGGGGGTTAGCAAAATTTTCAGGGGAGATGTTCATCACCTGGTTATATAGCACATTTAAGATATCGACGCAAGAAAGGCTGCCGCCGGTGTGACCGGTGCGACTGCGCTTGATCATGGTCAAGATCGTTTGGCGATATTGAATTGACTTTTGCTGAAGTGTTAGAGTGGATGTCATCAATTTAGCCCCTTATCTGGTATCCCCATTGATATGATGAATATTTATTCAGATCACATTATTTTATTCAATCACATTGTAAACAAATAGATAGTATTTATCAACAAGCGAATATATATTCAATCATACGAGCGAAACATGACTGGCAGCCTGGCCAGATCAAAATCTCGCCGATTGCCTGGCGCAATTTTTAAGTGTTTGTCTTATAATAAAGTGAGGAAATTGAGAACTAACAGGAGCGAAAAAACTTGCTTTGTCATTCACGTTAGGGTCAACGTAAACTTTGACGCTCCAGACGGTCACATTCAAAGGAGATGCAATATGCAAACCGGCGATCCTTTAACCGAAGGGGATATCAAGCAGCTATCGATTGAACTGACGTTGGAAATTATCCGGCAAAATCTGAGCAAACATGGTTATGACGGCGCCCGAATTCCGGTCGATGAATTTTACCGGACGCTGGATGATTTTCTGACCGAATTTCACCATGTCAATGCAAAGCGCAAAGGAATCGTCCCGACGGCTGATTAGATCGGCAGTCTTGGGAATGGAGATCGCTTCGCCGGTGGCTCGCACTGATAAACCACGGGGCGAAGGATCTCCGGCATGGCGTTGATTAATCTCTGGGTAGGACCTCGGTTTTGGGTTTAACCGCATCCATAAAGGCTTGTTTTTGCTTTTCAAACGTCTCCTTCCCTAAATCTTCCCAAGCGTGGTACTTTTCCCCAGCCTGATGTTCCAGCTCGGCAACTCGACCCTTAGTTTCTTCTTGGAGCGTTTTCATCTGCTCCATGATCAGATTGCGTGTGTCCTGACCGGCTCGCGGCGCGAATATCAGCGCCAAGCCGGCGCCAACTACCGCGCCAAGGGCCAGACCACCCATAAATTGAAGACAATTTCGTTGATTTACCATAGTGCCAACCTCCTGCTAACCATAACATTTCTTGGGCACATTACTGACTTACCCTCTTTTTTCGGCCTTAATTTTATCAAACCACACAAAGACCATTTATCCTCAAGCCTATCATACAACAAAAACTGCCTGCCGGCACCCGTCAGGCGAGCAGATTAAAGGCTGGCAAAGCAGCGAGTTTTTTAGCTGTTCAAATCACTAGTCGGCTCATCTAGCTCACCTATGTAAATTTCAAAGGGCTCAACGATCAACAGGGCCGGATCGTCTCTCACACCCCGACGGGCTTTGCTAGAAAAGAGAGGGCGAACAATCTCAACCTCCAAATCAAAGCTTAGGCTGCGAACTTGATTCAACATATTCAAAACAACCAGGCACGTTTGTCCCTCGGTTCGGCGCAGAAAGGCCAAATAGGCTTTGGCCTTTTGGTGCAGGAGCTGATAGTCACCAGCGATCAAAGCCGGCGTTTTTCGGCGTAGATGCAGCAGCCGGCGATAAAAATGGAAGAGTGAACTCGGATCGTTTACCTGCTCCGCAACATTAATGCCCTGGGCATAGTCGGGATTGACCGGCAGCCAGGGCTGAACTCCGGCCGGGCAGAAGCCGGCGTTGGCCGTGTTGGCCCACTGCATCGGCGCGCGGCATTTGTCTCGGCCTCGGTCGTTGGCTAATTCCAAAGCGTCGGCGGGCGAGATGGCCAGGTCGTTGACCGCACTTTGATACAGCCACACGCTCACATTGTCTTGAAACTGAGCGATATCCGCCACCGGCCAATCGCTCATTCCAATTTCCTCGCCGTTATAGAGGAACGGCGTGCCCCGTAAGGTCAACATCAGCGCCGCATGCAGGCGAGACAGCGCGTCGTTGTTTTTGCCGTTGCCGTACCGGCTGTACATCCGGGGCGTATCGTGGTTCCCCAGCGTATTGCAGGGCCAAGCGCCGGAAGGCAAGTTCGCCAGACGTTCTTCTTGATTGGCGCGGATAGTGCGCGGCGTGAGCTTTGAGCAATTCATAAGAGGGAAGTTAAACACCAGGTCCAATTCGTTGCTGCCGTTGCCGTAATAGCTCATCTCTTCTGTCTCCCCTACCAGGACGCGATCCGGATATTCGTCCACCACCGCCCGCAATTCTTGAATCAATTCATGAATACCGGGCT
>JAGRCC010000884.1 GCA_020433785.1 Anaerolineae bacterium | reverse complement strand
ATCATGTATAATTTCATCGTCAACCAGCTTTTCGCCGATAGCCCCGGCGCCGGCAATGTGATCCAGGGCTTGCTCATCGGGGCGGTGATCATCGTCAGCAACATCATTGTTTTTGCCAACACCACCGAGCGCGATTCGACCGAGACGGTCCAAGCCGACATCCCCTTTTTTGAAGGATTGAAGATTACCTTGCAAAGCCGGCCATTTTTGTATGTGTCGGCTCTCTATTTGCTATTGTGGCTGTCGATTCAGTTTGTGCAATCCCTCATTCTCTTCTTCTTTCGCGACTGGATTGGCGGCAATCCCGGCGGGCAGTTCACCCTGGTCCTGTTCGGCCTGCAATTTTCGATTTTCGTTTTTATTCTCTTTTGGGGCTTGATGACACGGCGGCTGGGGCGTAAAAAGGTCTTTTATATCGGGGTGGTGTTTTGGATAGCGGTTCAGTTGGCGCTCTTTTTTGTGCAACCGGGACAAATCGCCTTGGTGACCTTACTGGCCGTTTTGGCCGGGGTCGGCGTTAGCATTGGCTTCTTAATTCCGTGGAGTTTGCTGCCCGATGTCGTCGATCACGACGAACTGCTAACCGGTCGCCGCCGCGAGGGCATTTTCTACGGTTTTTTTGTCTTTCTACAGAAGTTCGGGATCGCGCTTGGGTTGTTTGTGCAGGGGCAGGTATTGGAGTGGGCCGGATATGTCAAGCTTCAGGGCAGCGTTATCCCCCAACAGCCCGACTCGGCTTTGATCGCCTTGCGCGTACTGACCACCCTTGTGCCGATTGTCTTTCTGCTGGCGAGTATCGCGGTGGTCTACTTTTACCCCATCACCGAAAAGAAGCTGGCCGAAATTCAGGCCGATCTGGCGGCGCGGCGGGCGACTGCCGGTTAAGCGGTCGCTTCACACTTTCACCGATTGATCCACGTTCGCAGTAACTCAATCCGTTTTTCCAATTGCTCTTCGGTACATTCCCCCTGGCTGTTGACTCGCTGGGTGCGATTGAGCGCCGCGTGGATGTGATGGTATGGTTCCCCGGTTTTGTGATGATATTGCGCCACCAGGCTGCTGATCGTTTGGCTCAACTCCGCTTTGCGTTCGCTTTTGGTGAGCGGGGCCACGCGCTCGGCCACCCGCTGCTCGACGGCCCGCTTCATTTGCGCTTGGGGCGGCGCCAGGGTGGGATCGTTCCACAGGGTCAACTGCCCGCCGTGGACAATGATCGACTCGAGGCCGCTGTTGGTGGCGTGCAGCGCCTGCCAGACCGGCGTCGGGTCTTTTTCCGGCGGCAGTTCCTCGTCTTCCAACTCTAGCACCTCTGGCTCAAGCTGCGCCGCGATGTGATGGCGCTGCTCTCGTTCGATCTGCTCGGCTAATATTTTGAGGCGAATATCCGCTGGTAGATAGCAGTAGGCCACCTGCACCCCGGCTGGCTGAGGCGTTACTCGCACGATCCGCCCCAAAAATTGGCGAAAATACATCTTGGTTGTAACCGTGGTGGCATAGATACCCACCCGCAGGCGGGGAATATCGACGCCCTCGCTGACCATATTGCAGGCCACCAGCCACTCGTTCCGGCTGGCTGTGTATCGTTTGATTTTGCGCGAGGCTTCGTTATCGTCAGACAGCACCACCGTGGGGCGGGTGTGGCTGACCTCGGCCAGCAGTTGGGCCAGCTGCCGGGCGTGGTCTTGATCGGCGGCCACTAGCAAGCCGCCGGCTTCGGGCTGCTCCTGCCGGGTTTCGAGCAGCATGGCGTGGGCCTCTTCCAGCATTTGTCTGATCCAGCCGCTGTTGGGGTCCAGAGCGGCCCGCAGCCGGCGCGAGGCGGTGGTGTGCTGCAAATGATCGGTAAAACTGACCTGGATGATCTCGTCGTCCTCGCTCCAGGCCACGTCGCCGCCGTAGGTGAAGAAGGCCACCGACCGGCACACGCTATCTTCAATGGCCCGACCGTAAGCATAAACGTAATCGGGTTGACTGATGTCATCGTCATAACGAACAAAAGGAATGGTGTTGTTGTCGCTGCGAAAGGCGGTGCCCGACAGCGATAGAATAAAGCGGGCCGGTTCAAACGCCAGCCGCAGCGAGTTGCCCCACAGCAGACCGTCGGCGGCGTGGTGAATTTCGTCCAGCACCACCATCGCCCCCCGGCTCAATTGGCCGAAGAATTGAGGCCGTTTAGCCACTTGATGGTATGTGACGACCAGCCCGTGATAATCGGCGGCCAGGCGAACTTTGCGCCCAAAATGGCTGTCTAACTGCAACCCGAATCGAGTGGCGGCCTGCGCCCATTGCGTCCGTAAATGGGCGGTCGGCACAACGATGATCAGGCGCTGTGCGCGGCCCGTTTCAAGCTGGTGAATACCCACTTGCAGCGCGGCGGTTGTTTTGCCGGAGCCGGGGGTGGCTTCCCACAGCAGGCTGGTGATCCCTGCGGCTAAACTTTGATGATAATTTTCCAGGGCTTCGTGCTGCCAGGCTCGGAGGTGGTGGTTCATATTGGTCAACGAATCGTAACTATAGGTGACTGGCACTTTGGCTTCTTAAATGGACAACACTCATAGAAAACAAAGATGTCGATATGGCAGTTAAGTGCCAGTCACCTAGTGTGCTCATTTCGGTCAATTGCAATAAAAAAGGAGCGCAAAACGGTGTTTTGCCGCTCCATCACTGACGTAGTAACTGCGGTTGATTTTGAAGATGATTAAGACAACCTCATTATATTCAGATTGGTTTAAATATCAAGCAACTACCCAATTAAGAATCAGATGGATTGGCCTTATCCGCCGGCCGAAAACGGGCGGCCAGGTCGCGCAGTTGGATCACTCCCAGCGGTTTTAACAGAATAGCATCGGCTAGGTCTCGTAAACTTTCGGCTTTGGAGGCATCGGCGGTAACGATAATGACCCGCGTTTGGGCTAGCCGCTCATCCGCCCGAATGTGACGCAGGATGTCCGGCCCCGGCACGCCGGGCAAATGGAGGTCTAACAAAACCAGCACCGGCTCAATCTCGGCCAGCCGCTGCACCGCCGCCCGCCCATCCAGAATGCTTTCCGTGGTAAAACCGGCCATTCGCAGCGCTGTCGAGAAAATTTCGGCCAGCATTTGTTCATCTTCAACAATCAGAGCCAAAGGAGGACTCATTGATCTTTCTCCTGGTTTGAGATCAAGGGTAACATAATCGTAAAGCTACTGCCCCGGCCCACTTTGCTGTCGATAATGATCTGGCCGGCCATTAATTCGGTTAACTGCTTAACAATAGATAAGCCTAAACCGGCGCCGCCGTGTTCTCGCGTGATCGAGCCGTCAACCTGCCGGAACGGTTCGAAAATGTATGATTGGGCTTCCGGGGGGATGCCGGGGCCGGTATCTGATACTTGCAGCGCCCAGTGGTTCGGAACGGGGCAGTAAATTTGAACGGTTATACGGCCTTGTTTGGTAAATTTAATCGCATTGCTGACTAAATTGACCAAAATTTGTTGGATTTGCTCCGGGTCGCCGATCACCAGCGCCGGAAGATGGTGGTCAAGGATGGTGATAAGTTCCAGACCTTTATGTTGAGCCAAGACATTCATTTTTGACCGAACTTTTTCTAAAATCGTGGCTGGAGCAAATGAAACTTGCTTGAGCGAAAAACGTCCGGCGTCCAGCTTGGCTTGATCAAGTAACTCGTTGACCAGGTCGGTCAAATAAGACGCACTATCGAGGATTTTGGTCGCGGCCTGTTTTTGGCTGGCGGTGATGGGGCCATACATGCCCATTTCCAATAATTCGGCTATACCCAAGATAGCGGTTAACGGTGTGCGGAGTTCGTGGCTGACTTTAGCGACCAGTTCGGTCTTGAAACGGCTGGCGGCCAGGGCTTGGTCGCGCGCGATAGTCAGTTTCTCTTCAGCTTGCTGCCGTTCAATAATTTCGGTTTGCAAATCGGCGTTGATCCGGGTGAGTTCAGCCGTTCGTTCGGACACGCGCTGTTCTAACGCCGTGGCGTAGCCCTGCACTTGTTCTAACAAGCGGGCATTTTCCAAAGCGGCCGCCATCTGGTTCCCCAACGTCTGGCATAAACCGATTTCTGTCTCACTGAAGGTTCGTTCTTGCACGGACATCAATTCCAACAAGCCGATGACTTGATCACGCACCACTAGCGGCACCATTAATAATGAACTCAGTTCCCACTTATCCAGCAAAGCTCGCTCGGCCGGATCAATTGTTGGATCGTTTAGATGGATGTGCAGCGGTTGGTTTTGGGTAAGCACTTGTCGCGTGAGGATATAATCGGCTAGGGGATACATCGTTCCGCGTGGTTCGGCCCATTCTACCCCTACATAATCTAACAGGGTCACGACGGTATCTCGTTCTTTGTCCCAGAGCGAGATGGCGCATTCTTCCGTCTGCATGGCGGTGGTAACCTGTCGGGCAATGATTTGCAGTACGGTTTCCACATCCAGAGCCATCGATACGGCGATGCTCGAGTCGACCAATAAGGTCAGTTCGTGCAGACGGCGCTGCGCCTCGGCAAACAGCTGCGCATTTTGAATGGCGATGGCGGCCTGCGGCGCTAAGGCTTCGGCTAATTGGACATGCTCGTTGGAAAAGAATCCCGTCTGAGCTTTATCCATCGAATATAGGCCAATGACTTGGTCCCCGACGACTAGCGGCACGCCCAGCCAATTTCGAATATATTCGCTGCCTGGCCGGATTTGCCAGCCGGGATAGGTATAGGTATCGGCAATTAAATGGCTCCGCCGGCTGACTAGAACGGTTTGGATGCTGGGGGTGGTGCGGGCATCAAAGGTAATCCGGCGAAACTGCTCCGGGTCGGTCCAGTGTTCATAGCCACGGATGGCCTGGATAACAATTTGTGTACCGGCCTCGACCAGCATCACGTTGGCGGTATCGTAGGGAACCAGCCGGCTCACGTAATCCAGCAGGGTCTCCAAGACCGTAATTAAATCCAGCGACTGAGTTAGGGCTTGATTGGCCGCTTGTAAGGTTTCGGCCACGCGCCGGGCTTTCTGTTCGGCGGCATAGAATTGAGCATTTTCAATGGCACTGGCGGCTTGATTAGCTAAGAGTTGAGCCAGCGTTAGTTCCTGATCATTAAAAACGTGGCTGGTCTGCTCGTCCACAATTTCAAGCAACCCGATCACCCGTTCCTGAAAAATCATCGGCAGCATGAGCAACGTTTTGAAATGACATTCTTCCATATAGGCCAATTCGGCCGGCTCAACATCCGGTTGATTGATCGTCATTTGGTGGGCTAAGCATTTAACCATAACGTGTTTGGTCAGCGGAAAATGGGCCAATTGAAAGGTCCGGCCCCGGTGGCTATCATATTCCCAGGCGTGAGGGCCAACCTCAAATATGATGGTGATGGTATCAGCTAACGCATCCCATTCGTAGATCACACAGCCGGTCGCTTCCAACAGTCTAATCATTTCCCTGGCCACTGAATTCAAAACCGCCTCAAGATCCAAACTTGAACTAATGGCGGCTACAGCGGCCTGGACAGTCAGAAGTTGCTGGTTACGCTGCGTAAGCTTGGTTTCCGTCTGCAGCAGTTCCAACTTTAAATCTTCTAATTCGGCTATCCGTTGGCGTAGCTTTACGACCTCATCAATCAGTTGCTCTTCCGTATTGTCCCGGTTGCTCACGTTTTTTACCCTGGACTCCTTAGTTGGCTAAGCCCCTTGGATGTCGTTTAATTATAACATACTCTATGATTCACACTACCCATCTTTTATCCTACCGGGAATTGGTTTTCTTGACCTTATTTCCATAGCTGGTCTAGAGCAACAGAGCAAATGGCCAGCCGGGGTTACGATTTTCGACCCCGGTTGACAATGGCGTTCCTTAATGAGGGTGGTTGTTTGGGCATGACTATCTTTCCTTAATTGGCAGTAAAGGGGGTCGGGGGATAGACCCGCTTAAAGTGTGTCTCAACAGATGAGGGTTTCACTTATGCCTAATTATCACACAAACCCCTGACTTTTACAACACCGCTACAAATTAAACAAGCAAATTACCCCATTGCTATAGGGCTTTCAAAAAGTGACCGTCACTTGGTTCGATCTCATATTCTACCTCAAAAAAGGCTCAGTGTCCTTTTTTGAAGGCGATCTGCCGCCCAAAAAGGTCCTCAAAAAAAATCGAAGGGCATTTTCGATCAAAAAACGGAGGCTAAAAAATTTTGAAGGGCGATTTTCATCAAAAAACGGGGTTGAAAAATTTTGGTAACTACTCAGCCGGCAAGAAGATCTTCAACCATGAAGAGCACGAAGCGCATGAAGGTTTTTATTCTTCATGCGCTTCGTATCCTTCATGGTTAATTTCAGTTTGGCGAAGGTGGTCTGATGCTAACTCCTGGTTATGCTTCAGTTGAGGATGTTTCCTCAGAAGCTGCCGTTGGCGGCGGCTCGACCGCAAACGGAGTCTCCAGCTTAAACATCACCGTGGCCAGGGGCGGTAGCGTGATCAACAAAGAATAATCGTAGCCGTGGCAGGCAACCGCTTCGGTGGAGAGGCCGCCGTAGTTGCCCATATTGCTGCCCCAATAGATTTCGGCGTCGCTGTTGAGCAGTTCGCGATAATAGCCCGCCTGGGGTACGCCGGTGCGGTAATTTTTGCGCGGCACCGGGGTGAAGTTCGAGATAACCACCACAAATTCTTGGCTGTTCTTGGCCTTGCGCATAAAAGACAGCACGCTGTTTTGACTGTCGTTAGCGTCGATCCATTCAAAGCCGGCTTGGGCAAAATCGTTTTCATGTAGAGCGGGTTCGTTTTTGTAGACGTTATTGAGATCGGCGACATAGGTTTTTAGCCCCTGATGATTTGGCGATTCCAGCGATTGCCACTGCAAACCGGTGTCATAGTTCCATTCCGCCCACTGGCCAAACTCGCAGCCCATAAATAGCAGCTTCTTGCCGGGATGGCCCCACATAAAGCCTAAATAGGCCCGCAAATTGGCAAACTTCTGCCATTCATCGCCGGACATCTTGTTGATCAGCGATCCTTTACCGTGAACCACTTCATCGTGCGACAGCGGCAGGATAAAGTTTTCATTGAAGGCATAGATCAAACTAAAGGTCATATTATGGTGGTGGAAGCTGCGATAAATAGGCTCTTTACTCATATAGGACAGCGAGTCATGCATCCAGCCCATATTCCATTTGAAGGTGAAGCCCAGCCCGCCCAGATAGGTCGGGCGCGAAACCATCGGCCAGGCGGTTGACTCTTCGGCGATGGTAATTGCGCCGGGAAAGACACCGTGGATAACTTCGTTCATTTTGCGCAGAAAGCTGATGGCTTCCAGGTTTTCCCGGCCGCCATATTGGTTGGGAATCCATTGCCCCGGCCCGCGCGAGTAGTCCAGATACAGCATCGACGCCACGGCATCGACCCGCAGGCCGTCGATGTGATATTTATCCACCCAGAAGAGGGCGTTAGACAGCAAGAAGGCCCGGACCTCGTTCCGGCCAAAGTTAAAAACCAGCGTCCCCCAATCTTTCTGCTCGCCCTGGCGGGGATCGGCATGAGAATAGAGATGGGTACCGTCGAAATAGTTCAGGCCGGACCCGTCCTTCGGAAAGTGGGCCGGCACCCAATCGAGAATGACGCCGAGGTCGTTCTGGTGGCACTGGTCGATAAAATACATGAAATCTGCCGGCGTGCCATAGCGGCTGGTCGGCGCGAAGTAGCCCAGCACCTGGTAACCCCACGAACCATCGAACGGGTGCTCGGCAATCGGCAGCAGCTCGAGGTGAGTGTAGCCCAACTCCTTCACGTAGGGAATGATCTGCTCGGCCATTTCCCGATAGGTCATGTAGCGCGTATCCCACTCTTCGTCTTCCATCCGGCGCCACGAGCCGAGATGGACCTCGTAAATAGCCATTGGCTTATCCAGCGCCTGCCGTTCGCCCCGATGCTGAATCCAGTCCTGATCGCCCCACTGGTACCGGTCGAGATTGGTGACAACGGAGGCGGTTTTGGGGCGCTGCTCCATAGCAAAACCGTAAGGATCGGCTTTGTCAAAGGCTTGACCGTCCTGAGT
>JAGRCC010000883.1 GCA_020433785.1 Anaerolineae bacterium | reverse complement strand
CGGCCACGGACGTTTGGGCCTACACACCATGCGAGAGCGGGCCGCGCTGTTAGGCGGCGACTTGACCATTACCAGCCAACCGGGCGCAGGAACAACGATTAGAGTGGAGATAACGCATGACCCAGCCAATTAAAGTATTAGTCGTGGACGATCATCTGATTGTCCGCCGGGGTATTCGCGCGCTGCTGGCAACCGAGGCGAACATTGAGGTTGTTGGCGAAGCGACCAACGGCAAAGAAGCCATCGCCCAAACCGAGTCTCTCCGGCCGGATGTGATTTTGATGGATTTGGTGATGCCGGAAATGGATGGTATCGAGGCCATCGGGCACATCACGGGCCGTAATCCTCAAGCCCGGATTGTAGTTTTGACCAGCTTCGCCACCGATGAAAAGGTTTTCCCGGCCATTAAGGCCGGTGCATTGGGCTACCTGCTCAAAGACTCCGCTCCGGATGAATTGGTACAGGCCATTCGCCAGGTGTACCGGGGTGAGTCGTCACTGCACCCGACCATTGCCCGCAAGCTGCTGCAAGAGCTGTCGCGTCCATCCCAACAACGCCCCCCCACCGTCGAGCCGCTGACTGAGCGTGAGGTCGCCGTGCTCAAGCTCATTGCCCATGGCTTGAGCAATCAGGAGATCGCCAACCAATTGGTCATCAGTGAAGCGACCGTGCGCACCCACGTCAGCAACATTTTGAGCAAGCTGCATCTAGCCAGCCGCACCCAGGCCGCGCTCTACGCCCTCCGCGAGGGGTTGGCCTCACTGGATGATACGGAATAAGGGGGATTAGAGATTGGAGACTGGCGGCCCACAATCTCTAATCTCCAATTCCCAGTCTCTAATCCCCAATCTCCATTCTCAAAATTGCCTACAACATTTGTTGTAGATGGCCTACGCGTCTCGTGGATTTGGGCGCAAAAACACCCCGACTTTTAGCGGAGCCACAATCCGCTTTCCAGCCGATGAAATAAAGGCAGTAATTAGGTATACTATAAATAGATACTGAGTAACCGCAGTTCAACCTATTCCTGTGGGTTGAAAGCGAAGAGGAGGCAATCATGAGTCATTCAATAAGAATAATTGCAGCTGGTTTGGGCGTCTGGGCCGTGAGCTTAGTTTGGCCAGAGCTTAACCGGGCCGTCAGCCAGGAGGGGATGATTGCTCTGGCGTTGGCCTTGGGGACGATATCAGTCGTCTACGCCTGGAACCGCCACCATACTGACTCTACGCCCTCCACCCCACCTAAAGCTCAGTCCCAACCTCACAATATCAACGACTCACGGCCTATTAAGCCGATTGGCATGGCTTAACGATTCGTCTATAATAACGTCACATTAATAACGATGGGGCGATAAGGAGATTTTGTGATTAAACCAAATCTCCCTATCGCCCCTCGCTGATCTCACAGCCATGAAGTTAAGGTGCGTGATTTAAATAACTTCAGCATTCGAATTTGGGTGATTGGTGATTAATAAATAGTAATTGGCCTCTCAGCGACGAATAACCATTTACCATTTACTAGTTACCCGATTGCACCTAACGGCTAATTTCACCATGACCAACGCTTCAACTTATCCCCTTGGCGCGAGCGTTACCCTGGCCGATCTGGCCGACGATCCACATCCGATTTTGCACCAACTGCGGGCGGTAGAACCGGTCTCCTGGTTGCCGGTGCTCGACGGTTGGCTGGTGACCCGCCGCGATTACGCTATCGAGGTTATGCGCGATGCCAAAACCTATACGGTCGATCACCCCGGTTTCTCTACGGCCCGAGTTGTGGGATCGAGTATGCTCTCCCTGGACGGCGACGCGCACCGCAGGCATCGCGATCCCTTTGAAAGCCCGTTTCGCCGGCGAGCGGTCCAAACCCGTTTCTCCCATATTATCGCCGGCCACGTCGCCGAACTGATTGACGGTTTCGCGGCCAGCGGCCGGGCCGAACTTCGACGCGACTTTGCCGGGCCAATTGCGGTTAAGACGATGATCGTAGCTTTAGGGCTAGAGGGAACGTCAGTTATGGCGGTCCTTGGTTGGTACGACACCATTGTCGAGGCGGTTACGCGAGTCACGGCCGGTGAACCGGTCAGTCATGCTGGGCAAGCGGCCTATGAGGCGCTGCGCGATCATCTTCTGCCCGTATTGCGCCGCCCACCCAATTCGAGCTTGCTGGCCGCGGCCAGCGGCATGGCCGAGGGGTTGTCGGACGAGCAGATCGTATCCAACGCGGCGGTGCTGCTGTTCGGCGGCATCGAGACGACCGAAGGCATGATCGCCAATGCCCTCTATTTTTTGCTGACCAATCCCGATGTACTACGGGTGATGCGGGCCCAGCCGACGGCGTTACCGTCCGTCATTGAGGAGTCGCTGCGGTTAGAGCCGGCGGCGGCGGTGATCGACCGCTATGCGGTGCGCGAGGTGCGATTGGGCCGCGCCGCCATCAAGGCCGGTGAGTTGGTCCGTGTCTCGCTGGCCGGAGCCAATCGCGATCCGGCAGTGTTCGACGACCCCGACCGGTTTGATCCGTTTCGCCCCAATTTGTCATCGCATGTTACGTTTGCGCAAGGACCGCACGTCTGCCTCGGTTTGCATTTGGCGCGGTTGGAAGCGCACCATGCCCTGGAGGGGGTGCTTAGCCGCCTGCCCAAATTGGAGTTGGAGGACACAGAAGGGGCGGCAGAGGTGGCTCGGCCGCGAGGTTTGGTTTTCAGAAAACCGGCTGCACTGCACGTGGTATGGTAAGGGTGAGCCACTCAGATTAGTTCTCAAATTATAGCAATAACATTCTATAAATCCTCTTGGTGTCTTAATAAGATAAAACAGCCGATTATATCGATTTTTAGGAGGTTGTTTTATGAAATGTGTTATTATCATCGACCATACGTTACCTTTGGGCTTGATTGCCAATACGTCGGCGGTTTTAGCGATGAGTATCGGGCATAAGGTCAAAGGTATTGTGGGGGAAGACGTAGTTGATCAAGATGGAACCATTCACCGGGGTATTACCCAAGTCTCAATTCCGGTGTTGAAGGGGGATGAAGCCCTGATCCGCTCAATTCGGACCAGATTGGTGAAAATGGAGGGGGACCATCTTTATTGCGTCGATTTTTGTGATGTGGCCCAAAAATCGCGAAACTATGATCAATACAAAAGCCATTTGCGACAAACTTCGGCCAATGCGCTTAACTATCTCGGCCTTGCGATCTATGGGCCGGATAAAGAGGTCAGTTCGCTCACCGGCCACTTGGGTTTGCTGCGCTAATAAATGTGCAAATTGAGGGAAACAATGTCTACGCTCCCATTGGTAACGAGGAATGATCTACTCACGGTGCTGATGGATGTCGGAAAAATGGTGTCTAATAACGGTCGGCCAATTGATAGCGACGAGGTGTTGTGCCCACATAGGCTTTGAATTTTCGGGTAAAATGACTCTGATCGGCAAACCCTACGTCAGTCGCCACCTGAGCGATGGGTTTACCCTTAGCCAAAAGCCGTTTGGCGATATTGATACGGTGTTGGAGTTGGTAACTATGAGGCGGCAAGCCATAACGTTTCCGAAATTCACGTAAGAAATGAAATGGGCTTAAACTGCTGTGGGCCGCCAACTCATCTAAAGAGACATTTTGAAACAGATGATCCATTAGATAGGCCCGGCCAGTGGCGATGAGCGAATCGACATCCGGCCTTGATATAGGTTGCGGAGTTTCTACATTGCCGTACTTTTGTATAACGTCAACCAAAGTTTCATATATTAGCGTCTCGATTTCAAGGTCGTCCTGAGCCTTTTCAAGCGACCGGCCCATCCGTGTTAATCGCCGGTATACCCTATCGTCACGAACAATGGGCGTAATGAAATCAGCCCTGCCGTTCTGCTCTGACATGGCTGATGAAATGTCGTTGATAAAGTCCGGCTCGATATAAAGCATGTAGTAAGTCAAGGCCGAACCACTTTGCGGATTACAAGCATGAACCTCGCCCGGATTGATCAGCGCCACTTCTCCCTGCCGGATGACCTCGGTTCGACCCCGGCAAAAGAACGCTGTTTGTCCGGCCATCACCACCCCAATGGAGTAAGTATCATGGGTGTGCTTATCGAATACGCGCCGGCGATAGTGGGAAAAACGCAGTTCTAGCTGCTTTAACCGCGCATTTCTGACAAATTTTACGGTATGGTCTTGATGATTGGCCATAGTTCAATTTCCTGAGAGCCATCTTCTCTGGCGAACGTTGCTTTGCTCAGACAGGCTCCTATCTTAACTCCAAAAAGTAAATTTCGCGAACCTCGTTCGCTCAACTCCGCCTTCAGTGTCGAAATGCCGGGCCGTCGATCATAGGGTGAGCGCTCGGAAGGATCCGATCACGGTTGTGATCATAGGGTCTGCCGCGTAAAAAGGTTCGATCACGCGAGAAATCATAAGGTGCTGTGCGCAGAAAGGTTCATTTGGCAAGAAATCATAAGGTTTTGCGTGCAGAAAGGTTTGTTTGGCAAGAATTCGTAAGGTCTAGTGAGTAGAAAGGTACTTTTGGCAAGAATTCGTAAGGTCTAGTGAGTAGAAAGGTACTTTTGACAAGAATTCGTAAGGTCTAGTGATCAGAAAGGTTCATTTGGCAAGAATTCGTAAGGTCTAGTGAGCAGACAGGTACTTTTGGCAAGAATTCGTA
>JAGRCC010000882.1 GCA_020433785.1 Anaerolineae bacterium | reverse complement strand
GTTCGCCGATGACATAGCCATGCACGTTTATCGCCGAAACGCCTAAATGGGCTCCTAACAAAGTTCTAAACCGAGCCGTGTCTAAAGTTGTGCCCGAACCAAAAACGCGCTGAGTAGGAACGCCATATTCGGCGGCAAAGCGGACAGTCAGGTGCGTCATAATATCAACCGGGTTGGTCGCCACCACCAACACCGCCTCAGGAGCATATTTGACGACATTCGGCACGACTTCTTTGAAAATGGCCGCATTGCGTTCCAGCAGTTGCAGCCGTGTTTCGCCCGGCTTTTGATTAACTCCGGCGGCAATGATAACGATACTACACCCTTCCAGCGCCGGATAATCTCCCGCCATAACCCGAACCGGATAAGCAAACGGAACCGCGTGAGAAATGTCGGCGGCTTCGGCTTTGGCCCGCGCTTCGAATTTGTCAACCAGCACCAACTCACTGCACAATCCCCGCATGACAATGGCGTATGCGCCCGTTGACCCAACCATCCCGGCGCCGACTACTCCAACTTTAGACATGTTGTCTCCTTCTAATTTCTGATCATTCAATAAGGTTGCGTAATTATCCCCGCCCGATACGCTTTAAGCAATTGGTGAGTCTCGTTCTTTAGCGACTTTTGTCTATTCAATTGCCAGGCCCAAATGACGTAAGATAAGGCTGAGGCTAAGGCTAAGAAAAAAGTTTGTCGTTTCTCAGCCTCAGCCTTAGCCTAACTGAATAGTCACCTTACTTTTGTTTAAAGGGCATTGGAGATAGGCGGCACGATCTGTTTTTTGCGGGAGAGCACGCCCGGCAGAAAAGCCGACTGCTCCTTGAGCGACACCCCAAACGCTTTTTCCACCGTGCGCGTCTGGCCGACCGCGATCAGTTCGGTGCCTTCCAGCAAAATGTCGCTGACCATAAGCAGGAGCAAGTCGAAATGTTGGTTGGTCTGGTAACGATTCATCGCCTCCAGAATTTCAGCTTTTCTCGCCAGGACCAGACTTTTATCGGCCACTTCCACCTGACCAATACCGACCATTTTCGAGCCAAGTGAGAACACTTTTAGGTCGCTGGTCACCAGAACGTCCGGCGACAGCGTTTCGATGTCGAACTTGGCGTTGTACATTCGCCGGCCAAACGCCAGCGGGTCTTCGCCCAGAATGCCGCCCAGGTAATCAATGGCGGCCTCATCCTCGGGCGTTTTGGTGGGCGATTTCAAAAGCATCGTATCGGATAAAATGGCGGCCACCATCAGGCCGGCCATCGCCCGAGGCGGCGTTACGCCCATTTCTTTGTATCGGCGCAGCACGAGCGTAGACGTACAGCCAACGGGCGCAATCATCGCCAGCATCGGTTGGGCCGTTTCCAAGCCACCCAAGCGGTGGTGATCCAAAATCTCCACAATTTCCGCTTTCTCAATCCCTTCAGCCGATTGGCTGCGCTCCGAATGATCGACCAGAATCACCCGGCGGGGCCGGCGCGTGACCAGATTGCTCCGGGTCACCATGCCCACCAGCGTGCCCTCATCGTCATTAACTAAAGCGAACGTGGCGTTCGTTCCGACCACCTCGGTGGTAACCTCTTTGACCAGCGTGTCGGGGGTGACGGTGATAAAATTCGTGCCGACCATTTGTAAGACCGATATACTCAAGTTGATTAAGCGGGCCGCGGCAAAGGTGTCGTGGGGCGTCACAATGATGGCCGAGCCTTTATCACGAGCCAACTGCTGAATTTCCGGCGAGGGATCAAAATCACCGGTGATGATCAGGCAGGAGATGTCGCAGTTTAAGGCCGCTTCCTGGGCATTTTCCCGATTGCCGACCGCCACCAGATCGCCGGGCGCAATGTATTTGACCATCGCGTCCGGCGCCATGGCCCCGATGACGACCTTGCCGGAGACCCGCTTGGCCGGCTCGCCGACCAGCAGGCGACCGTTTAGGGTACCGGTAATTCTGCCCAGTTCCGTTGGGGTGTCGGCTAAACCTTGAACATGTAACTCTTTTAAGTAATTACGGGCCAGAATATTTTCGGTGATCACGCCTTGAACGCGTCTGGACTCATCAATAATGGGCACCGCTCGCACCCGATGCTCGCGCATTAACCGGCCCACATCCAGAATGGTGCAGGTGGTGGGGGCGCTAACGATTTCCGTGTTCATCACATCCGCCACCCGCAGGAAAACATGGGGGAGAAACTCGGGCTCGGGCACATCGAACGTATCCAGTACGAAGCGGGTCTCGCGGTTGATTTCGCCCAGCCGCGCCGGGACGTAGGTGGCGTCATTTTGCGTGTTTTTCAGGTGGGCGTAGGCTATAGCCGAGCAGATCGAGTCGGTGTCCGGTTTTTTGTGGCCGAAAATATAGATGGAATCCATTATTGTTCCCTCATACGCTTATATCGATAGTGTCTAACCAAGCCATTTCTGACCAAAAAAGCAAGAAATTGAGCCGGAAAATTAAACGCAAGAGGCGCAGCTGGCGCTAAAGTCGCAAACGCTTTT
>JAGRCC010000881.1 GCA_020433785.1 Anaerolineae bacterium | reverse complement strand
AAAAGAGATCGGCCCGGCCATCGACGGCTTTATTTTCGATCTGTTCGGGGGCGGTATACAGCGGTGTGCCGACGGTGCTGCCCGACTCGGTAATCCGGCGCAGGGCGGCTTCCAGGCGAGCTACGCCAAAATCGGTCAGCTTAACTTTGCCTTCGGTGGAGACCAGAATGTTGGCCGGCTTGACATCGCGATGAATCACGCCCCGGTCGTGGGCATAAGCCAGGGCGTCGGCAATCGGCGCGATCAGGCTAATCGCTTCGGGCCAGGGTACGGGCGCGGCCAGCCGAGCGGCCAGGGTATCCCCTTCGACCAGTTCCATGACAATGTAAGCCAGGTCGCCGTCTTCACCGACATCGTAGATAGTGGTGATGTGAGGGTGGTTGAGCGAGCCGGCCGCGCGGACTTCTTGCTGAAAGCGGGCCCGTTGAACCGCATCTTGCACGGTTATGGTCTTGACCGCCACCCAACGTTCCATGAGCGGATCGCGGCCTTTATAAACAGTCCCCATACCACCGCGCCCCAACGGAGCGTGAATCTCGTAGCGGCCGATGTGCGTCGGATCCATCGTTTCCCCCTCGCTCTCCGTAGCACCATCAAACAGGCATCATACTCCTTAGTATATCATAGGAATGGGCCACTTTCCAGTCGTTTTGGCTCAAGAATCACCCATAGCAGGGCTAATGGAACGGTCTGACAGAAATCTGACAGAAACAGAAAGAATCTGGCTAATTGTCAATATCGTCAGCGAATTCTCATTGTCATGTTAATGGAGCGTCACGCGATTTACCTACAAATGAGTTATCCTCAAAGTATCAAGTGTAAACGAGCCAGCGACGATTAATTAAAAAGTAGGGCTTAAGTAGTTGATACACTAGAAGAACAAAATCAACCACGAATGACACGAATTGACACGAAAAACAAGAAAAAATTAGTGAAAATTCGTGTCATTCGTGGCTAAAAAACTTGGAACGCGTAAGTTCTTAAAAGGAGAAAATGATGGAACATCAACCAATCAATACAACGAATGATAGTTCAGACACCATCGCTATGATTATCGAAATTGTCTTCGGTCTCTTCGGGATTTTGGGGATGGGCTGGCTTTACGCCGGTAACGTAGGGATGGCCATCGGCGCTTTTGTCGGGTACATCATTGTGGTTTTTATCGAGTTAGCCGTGATCGGGTTATCACTAGGTCTGGCGATGTGTGTCACGATTCCGATCAACCTGGTTATCGTTATTCTATCTGCCATCCGAGTCCGCGATTATGTGCGCAACTCCGGCGCTCGGGGATCGATCCTGTATTTGGTTTTGGGGTTTGTCGGCGGTGTCGCAGTTTTGTGTGGCGGGCTGTCGCTGTTAGGGGGGAGTATTCAATAAAGGATATCGCCTACTCATACGGTTGGAAGCCGTTCTGGAATCAGAACGGCTTTTTCATTTGAATGTGGCTATGCCCCGTGATAATAATCCAGCTAATTTATGCACAATATCGATCAATGAACCCAGATCGGATCCCAATCGTTGAAGGGATTGTCAGAAAGATTAGTGATCTCTCGGGTAGCCAAATCAACCACAAAAATTTGCCGATTGTTGGCAAAACCCATATCGGACCAGAAGGCGATGCGGCTACCATCGGGTGACCAGGTGGGGTGCTTGTCAAAATCACTGGGGTTTTCCGTTAAACGAATTTTGGAACTGCCATCCAAGTTGAGAACGTAAATGTCGCCATTGCCGGTTTCTTCTGAAACATAGGCAATACGATTATCGACCGGCGACCAAGCAGCGTCATATTCCGGCTGACCGGTGCTGGTTACCCGCAGTTCGCGGCTATCCGGCCGAACCCACCACAAATCGAGCTGGCCTTCGCCACGAACGACGATTCTATTTTGGCCGTCGGATGAAATCGGCAGGGCTTGCTCAAGCCGGGTATATAGATCCCACTGGCTGCGATCTAACGGCGCCTGGTTACGTCCATCGCTATCCATTTGATACAGTTCGGTCCGCCCGCTGCGATCAGTTTTGAACAGAATTTTGCCGATCAAACCTTCGGGAATCGGGGTCGGGGTTAGCGTGGGGGTGAGTGTACTGGTGGGAGTAGCAGAAGGCGTGGCGGTGGAGGTGTCAGTAGCAGTCGGGGGGTTAGTTTGAGATGGGGTATCGGTCGGAATAGGGATCGGGGTGTCAGCCGGCGGTAACGGTGTGGCTGTAGAAGTTGATATTGTAGTAGGAGTATTAATCACCAAGACGATTGGTAGTGTTGTCGCAGTGGGTCCAGACAAGCTAAACCCGTTTAATATATTTCTACTGGATAGAACAACTAATAAGATGAGTGGAATGAGAATCAATAGCAACAAAGCAAACACACCACCCGTCAAATCCAGGATGTTTATAAGGTGTCCGAAAAATGGTCTGTTTTTTTGTAGCTTTGTTTCGCCGGCAGGGGGTATACCTGACTCAGGCATCGATATTCTTCTGAACCACTGCCTCCATCGACCCATCTGGTTAGCATCATCAAAATTAGTTTCAGTTATTACTGATGTCAACAATTCGGTCACACTATCAGCCTTCGCCAAATATCCCGATTGTCGATACAAATCAGAGGCAGTTCGCCAATGAACCTCGGCGGTAGTCCGATCTCCTTTCGCCCGAGCCACGGCCCCCAAACCGTCACAGGCTTCGGCTTGAGTCAGTAGATCGCCTGAAATATGAGCCTGGTTCAAGGCTAGCTGGAGGTAGCTTTGCGCCTGATCCAAATTACCGAGCTTAATATAGGCCTCGCCTAATTCTTGGGCTAACCCTGGCCCGTAGCCAAATGTAGTCAAATCTTCTAACCTGGCAATAGCATCTTCTGCCAGAGCGGTGCTTTGATAGAGCCGGACGAGCAAAAAGTTTTGAGCCGAAATGTCCAGAGATAAATTACGGATCGTCTGTTCTGCTACCATTAACTCTAATGGGGACAGGGTATCTAACGAAACATTAGGACGAGTAATACGTTGAGACAAATCGTGGGGGAGTTGGCCGATGGGGGGGCGATCATCAGCCTCGCCGCAGCGGACAACCAAGGAGCTTTGCCAATCCAAATGGTAGAGATACCCATTATTGCAAACAATATCCGTGGTTGAGGCGTCGTAGGTGATCACAGCATCCTCAAAAAAAAGCGGCATGCCAAAGGCGGCCGGAAATATCCGGTCGTCATCTTTACGCCGGATTTCGACGCGACCTTGAACATTGATCACCAAAGCCAACGGAGTTTTGGCTTTGGGCTTGAACCAACCACCGCCAAACAGGGCCAGCCAACGCAGCCAAGGGGATGATGATGTGTCACCCGACTCGGTCGTAGGCTGGCTGACGCGACCGGGCCGGGTTCGATTTGGAAGTGCAGGCCGGTGTGCCGATTGCAGAACTGATGGCCCGGTAGTCATAGGCTTGCCCACCAACCCTAGTATCGTCGCGGCCCCAATCAGAGCCAAGCGTCGGGCTGAGATCGTTAAATGAGTGTATTTCAAACTGCCGACCAAGGTCACAACTAACCCCAGGTAATATTCATCCCAATCTCGATCGTCCATTAGATACTGCCGAGCCAAACGGCGGAGCGCCAGTAAAACGGTATAGGACTCTTGCAACACAGAGTAGGGAGTGGTCACCGGAGGAGAATCGGTGTGAAGCGACTCCAATAAGAAAGCGACGGTGATTGACTCTAACCCAGCTTGGGTTATGGCCGGCGGCAGTAACTCGATAATGACTTGTACCTCCAGCCGCTGCACATCGAACAAGGTGGGGCCGCGCCGAGTTTCGGCAAAATCGATGAGCCAGGCAAAACCGGTCGCCTCATCGACCAGGATATTTTGCAGGTTGAGGTCGCCGTGAATGGTAGAAAACCTGGCCTCAACTACGCGATCGAGCAGGTCAGCCAGATTGAGGAGGGGATTAGGTAAGGTACGACCGGCCACGGTAAAGTTCGGGGCGTCCGGATCGAAGGTGGAGAGGGTTGAACGGGCCAGGTCGGCCAGCAGCGTTCGACGTGAAGCGGTGACAGTAGCCTCGACCATAGCCAATGTATCGCCAGGTTGATTGGCGACATGAGAATCTAGTTCCAAACGCAGACGAAGTGGCGCAGATGCTTCGCCCGGAGGTGGCTGAGCGGTCAGGGTCAGTTCGCGTCCGTCGTGGCGAATTTCGTCGATGCGGAAATTGTGCAATTGGAGAAAGCAGCCCACTTCCAGACCACGCAAAGCTGCGGCGCTGGTCTGACCGGCAACTAACGTGTGGGTCGTAAGGACTCCTGGCTCGGTTGGCTTGAGTTTAAGTTGAACCGGCAGCAAACGATCATAGTATTCGCTCAGCACAAACTTCTGAGGTTGGTTGATGGCCCACCAGTGCCGGCCGTAAACGCGAAATACACGATCGAGCACTTCGGCTGTGGCCTGGCCTCCCCGGCTATCATAGAAAGCTTGCAAACTGCGGGTCGGCAAGCGAGGATCGCCCCCGGCGAAGGTGTAACACAACAAGGCTAATTGGCCATCATTGGTTTGGACCGGTTCATTTTGCAACCGGGCGGTATTTTGCGGGGCGGTTTTCTTTACAAACTTGTGGTAAGCGTCGTACTCGCGCTGCAAATCGGCCGGTGGGCCAAGTTTAATCACAACCTGAGCCTGACCAGGGGCAGGAGAGGCTAATAATACCACTGCGCCGCTGTAACCGGAGCGAAACTCGCGTTCGATAAAGATTTGAGGGCTGTTGGCAAAAGCCAGGGCCAATAATTCGATTTCTGCGGTTGACAGGGTCAGTCCGGGGGCATGACGTACCGCGACCCGGGGTAAATTGGCCTGAACCGGATTATTAGCTCCTGGGGCATCCATCCTTCTCTCCTAAGATGTACCGACGCTGTGATGAACTAAGTTATTGCCAGTATAGCACGAGACAGACCCAATTCCAATTGTCATAAATGTCACATCGTGACATTCCCGTTGGCTCGATCGAACCCGGCAGCAGGGGGAGAAGGAGTTTAGAGACAAAATCTTCGCCCGGATCGCCCAAATTGGCTCAATTAATGCTCTTTAACGGGCGAACGTATTGTCATAATTCATAATTCTTTTATCCTTCATCATTCATCCCTCATAATTCATCCTTCAT
>JAGRCC010000880.1 GCA_020433785.1 Anaerolineae bacterium | reverse complement strand
TCTTTAGAACTATTCCGGATGCGGTCCTCTTTGTCAACACCAGCCGGCAGATTATGAAAATCAACCCGGCCTTTACCAGCTTATTTGGCTATGATATTGTCGATGTATTTAGCCGGAAGACCGCTTTGCTATACGCCGCTCAGGAAGATTATGAAAAACTAGACCCCATCCAGTTCGATGCCGAGCACGTTGACAGTCTTCGGCCCTATGAAGTCATCTACCGTTGTAAGAATGGCGATGTCTTTATCAGCGAGACGGTGAGTGCCTTGGTCAAAGATCACGAAGGACGGCTGCTGGGTTTTTTGAAAATAATTCGAGATATTTCGGAGCGAAAAAAGGCCGAGTTGGAGAAAGCCCAGCTCTTTGAAGCCGTTAGCCAGCAGCGCGAGCAGTTGCGGGCGCTAACCGGGCGTCTGGCCGAAACGCAGGAAGCCGAACGCAAAGCGCTGGCCCGCGAACTCCATGATCAGGTGGGGCAAAATTTAACCGCGCTCGATCTAAACCTCAATATCATTTCTAGCCGGATTACCGGCGCATATTTTGAAGAAAAGGATACGGTTCAAGCTCGTTTGAGTGACTCGTTGGAGCTAATTGAGCAGACAGCCGAGCGCATTCGAAATTTAATGGTCAATTTGCGCCCACCGGTGTTGGATGACTACGGTTTGGTGGCGGCCCTGCGCTGGTATGGGGATCAGTTTGCGTCACGGGTAAATTTCGCGGTTAAAGTCCAGGGGGAAGAGCCGACGCCACGCTTGTCCGGCCAGCTTGAAGATACCCTATTTAGAATTACTCAGG
Organism: Anaerolineae bacterium; assembly: GCA_020433785.1. The sequence goes on along the minus strand of JAGRCC010000880.1, from coordinate 1,350 downwards.
AAGCGTTGACCAATATAGCCAAGCACGCTCAGGCTAAACAGGTGATAATTAAGATTAATACCGATAATGAATTTGTCCGGCTGCAAATTTCAGATGACGGCGCCGGTTTTGATCTGGGGCAATGGGTTGGTGGGTCCAAACGAAAAAATTGGGGACTGGTGACGATGATTGAACGGGCCGAAGCCAGCGGCGGCTACTGCCAGATCGAATCCCAAACTGGGCAGGGAACTCAAGTAACGGTTGAACTGCCCCGCTCGAGTTTATCCGTTCATGGGATTGAAGCGGTTTTTTAGCGTCATTTTGGTTGGTAAAAGTGCCGCTCGCCTGAGTCATTATTTTTAGGGTTAAAAAAACTCACCAATTGGATAGTGCTAACCGGGCGGTTTTGTATTACACTATAACCAGGTCGATATGATTATCCGGCTGCTGAGCTTTGGCTGTGGGTGTATAGGCCGCTAACCAGCGTGGATCGTTTCGTACTTCTCAATTTTGGCATTTTAGCCCCGAACCTGCATCATTTGGGCGCTTTATGACCTCACTTCAATATTTCACCCTTCAATGAGCTAATATCCGCCAGCTGATGGTTAGATGGCAATGACTTATCCGGGCTCTAATAACGAATTACGGTTTACCAACATCCGAGGTAACTGGCACTTTTGCTCAAAACGAGCAGGCGGGGTGGAATACAACAAGGCAATTACCACGATAAAATGCCAGTCACCTGGTCTGCAGCACAATTGAATTTCTATTCCTTAAGCCATGAGCGCCGATCTAAATATCAAGGAACTAAATAGCTCGCCGGCACCGATTCGGCCGCCGGCCGTAGCCGGTCAGTGGTATCCCGACCAACCGGAAGTGTTGGCCCAAATGGTTGACACCCTATTAAACCAGGCCGACCCGGTTGACGGACAGCCGCTGGGCCTGGTGGTTCCTCATGCCGGCTACCTATTTTCGGGCATGGTCGCGGCCAGCGGCTTTAGACAACTGCGGGAAGCGGACTACCAGGTAGCGGTTATCATTGCCGCCGATCACCGGCCGCCCTTATCGCAGCCGATTGCCGTCTGGGCCAAAGGCGGCTTTGAAACGCCGTTGGGCATTGTGCCGGTTGACGAGACTTTGGCCGCCGCACTGATCGCGGCCGACCCACGAATTCGGTTTGATCCGGCGGCGCATCTGAACGAGCACCCGATTGAGATCGAACTCCCGTTTCTACAACGCGTTTGCCCCAACTGCCGCATTATCCCCATTCTGATGAGCACCACGGATGACGAAACGGTCGAGGCGCTAACAAAAGCGCTGCTCACGGTTTTACCGGCTCAGGGAGCGGTGGTGATTGCCTCGTCCGATCTG
>JAGRCC010000076.1 GCA_020433785.1 Anaerolineae bacterium | reverse complement strand
CCCCGCTATTATACGGGGTCTATGTCACGATATCTTGTAGAAACTTGCTGTTTATAGCTGCCCGTAAGGCAACATTTCGCCATTTATCAAGCCGGGTTTCTTAGCCATAGCGACCGTTTATCCCAAACGGGTTTATTGGATGCACTTCAAAGAATGACAGGCATATCAAACATCTGCCATTGGATTTTTGCACTCAATCACGTAAGTTATAGCAGGAGATTTGGGAATTTTTGGAACTTATTGGGGCCGGCAACTACGGCCCTAACGCCTCCGCCACCCACTCGATCAAGTGGCGTGGACGACGGTCCGTCATATGCTCGATCTGCTCTCGACAAGAAATTCCGTTGGCGACGATGGGTGCATCGGGTCGGGCCTCGATAGTGGAGATCAGCCGGTTGCGGCCAATAGTTTGGCTAATGGCGTAATGCTCGGCCTCATAGCCGAAATTGCCGGCCATACCGCAGCAGCCGGAGGGGATGGCTTCGACTTCATACCCGGCCGCTTTCAAAACGGCCAGCGATTTACCGATATCGGATAGGGCTTTTTGGTGACAGTGACCATGGAAGAGCAAGGAAGATTGGCGATGGGCGATGGGCGATTGGCGATTGGCAATGGGAAATTCTTGTTGTTCGATGAGGCGGTGAAGAAACTCATCGATCGTGAGCGAGGCTTGACTCAGCCGGCGAGCGGCGTCGCGGTGAGCTGCATCCATTAGGGCCGGGTACTCGTCACGGAAGGAGAGAATGCAGCTTGGCTCCAAGCCGATAATCGGCCAGCCCTTTTCCACGTAGGGTAGCAGCAGATCGACATTGCGGCGGGCCATCTGTTTGACCGGATCGACCATCCCGCAGGTTAGCAGTGGACGGCCGCAGCACTCCCGTTGGGTTTCCAAATTGACCTGATAGCCGGCGGCTTCCAAAACTTTCACCGCGGCTTGGCCTATTTCGGGGTAGTTGTATTCGGTCCAGGTGTCGTTGAACAGTAAGACTTGTTTGGCGCTGACGAGCGGCTGCGAACGCTGTTGAAACCAGCTTGAAAAGGGTTCAGCCGCAAAACGGGGAAATTGTCGTTCTTCAGTTAACCCAATGCGACGCATCAGGGCCTTAATCTGCGATAGACCGAGGAAAAAATTAGCCGTTTTTAAGCCACCAGGCACTGAGGCAGCCCATTTGGCCAGGCGTGGGACATTACTGATCAGTCGGCTGCGCATCGGATAGCCCACCCTAGCATAATATTGGGCTTTGTATTCGGTTTTGATGCGGGCCATATCGACCGAACTGGGGCACTCGCTTTTGCAGGCTTTACAGCCGATGCACAGCTCAAAGACATCGTAAACCGCCTGGTCAGTCATTGCGTTGAGCGGCAGCGTACCCGATAACAGCGCCCGGAACACATTGGCTCTGGCCCGGGTCGTATCTTGTTCATCTTGAGTGGCCATGTACGACGGGCACATGGTGCCGACATCTAACTTTCGGCAAACGCCGGCGCCGTTGCACATTTCAACCGCCCGATCCAAACCGCCGTCATCGCTCCAATCGAAAAAAGTTTCCAAAGGGATAGTGCTGTAGTTAGCGCCATAGCGCAGGCGTTGCGTCGGATCCGGAGCCTCAACCACCTTGCCCGGATTGAGCAAGTTGTCCGGGTCAAACACAGCCTTGATTTGGCGCATGGCCTGGTACAGCTTGGGGCCAAACAGCTTTTCATTGAAGTAACTGCGCTGAAGCCCATCGCTGTGTTCGCCGCTAGTAACGCCGCCGCATTGAAACACGATTTCGGCCCCAGCTTCGCCAATTTCCTTCATGATCTGCACGCCTTCCGCTGTTTTAACATTGATCAACGGTCGAAGGTGCAAACAACCGGCCGAGGCGTGCCCATAAATGGCCAGACGAGTATCGTAGCTTTTGGCCAGGGCTAGCATCTCGGCCATATATTGAGGTAGGGTCTCAACCGGCACCGCAAAATCTTCGATGACGGGAATCGGTTTGTAATCCCCCCGGATACTCATAAACAGCCCCAGCCCCACCTTGCGTACGCCCCAAACATCGGCCTGAGCTTGAGCCGACATGGCTCGCGAGAAACGCCGCCCGATTTTGTGCCGGGTAAGCTGCTGTTCCAGCCGATCAAGTTTAGCGGTGAGTTCACTTTCACTCTCACCATAAAATTCAACCGCCAAAATAGCTTCCGGCGTACCCTCGACAAAGGTTAGCATGCGGGCGTACTGAGGCTGCTGGCGAGTCAGTTCCACCAACAGGCGATCCATCAACTCGACGGCCGACGGGTTGAGTTCCAAAATGATATTCGTAGCTTCCAGGGCGGCGATCATGTCGTCGAACTGAATAATCCCCAACGCGGTCATTTTGGGGCGGGGCATCAGGTTGAGGGTCGCCTCGGTAATAACGGCCAGCGTGCCTTCTGAGCCGCAGACCAGTTGGGCCAGATTGGGTTGGTGCGGCCGTCCGCTGGGGTTGCCGGGATGGCGGCCGGGGGCGTCGGGCAGCATATAATTGAGGTTGTAGCCGCTGGCTCGCCGCCAGTGGCGCGGCCAGTAGGCGCGAATGTCGTCCTGATGGGCGTCGATGATGCGGCAAACATCATGCCATAAAGTTGTCGCCCGGCCGGCGTCGTACTCTTCCTTAAGTTCAATCACGCTGCCGTCGGCCAAAATCGTTTGCAGGCTCAACACGTGGTCGGCGAACATGCCATATAAGATGGAATGTGCGCCGGTGGCGTTATTGCCGATACAGCCGCCGATGGCCGCCCGCTCGCCGCTGGCCGGATCGGGGCCGACCATCAGCCCGCTATTTTTGAGCTGCCGGTTGAGTTGACCAAAGGTGATGCCCGGCTGAACCCGCACTTCGCGGGCTTCGGAATCAATCGAGAGGATTTGGCGCAGATATTTAGAGGTGTCGATCACCACGGCCTCGCCGACCGTTTGTCCGGCTAGCGACGACCCGCCACCCCGCGGCAGCACCGGCACCTTGTAACGGGCGCAAATTTCAATCGTGGCGATGACATCATCAGTGGTACGGGGAATGACCACGCCAATAGGCATGATCTGGTAGTTGCTGGCATCGGTGGCATACAGCGTGCGGGAGACTTGATCAAAGCGAACTTCGGCCTCGGTGCGTTGTTGAAGTTCGTAAGATAGTTCGGTTAGATTGGCATAGATTTGGTCCATTTAGGTTCCGAGGCTTAGCTACTTAAGATCGACTCCCTTGAAAATAGGTTTATAGGGTAAACTTAAGTTTGTTCTACGGAGTTTTCATTGTCATTGCTGTACCGACGTTCCGTCGCACTCCTCTGAAAATAAAGGGCTGGGGCGACAAAGTTAACTTTGACCTTACTGCGCATGACAATGCAACCTTTGTCGCTCCCGTGAATTTTCATAATAAGGGGCCGAGTCTCCGATTAAGATTATAGTGGACTTCCAAAAAGAAACCAAAAAGCGTGCAGATTGATGTTAGTTAGCCACTCCGGGATCTCAATTTAAACTTGTTCATTTCTCCTCAAATTAATCCAACGTAATTCCAATTAAACTCAAACACTACGCAACATTTTTACACAATTAGTAGTGCTATACTTTTTTCCCTGGTTCAAATAGTTTTCTGTAGTTTGAGGATGACATCACTAACCACAGGATCTGGTTGAACCAACTTGTTTTGAGGGACTATAGAGGAGGGTTTGAACCTGCTTTGTTTGCAAACCTGTCGGCGACAGGAAGGCCCCGGCTCTGATGGGTATGAAAATTTTGGGCATGTTTTTCGCCAAGTCATCATCACCGATGTAAAGCAACATTTGCAAGACATAACCGACCCTGACCAGGTACACTAATTTATAGGCAAGGTGAGGTATGTATGTTTAACAAACAGTCACTTCGTAAATCTATCGTTATTGTTATTACGCTATTGTCTACCTTTGCATTGATTCTTAGTCATGCGGCAGCCCAGGACCCCTCCTCTGATACCATTCAGCCAGATATTGTGGGCGGGCAACCGGCTGATCCGCACGAGTATCCCTGGCAGGCTCTGGTTCTCGCTGATGGCTACCTGTGTGGCGGATCATTAATAGATGCTGAGTGGGTTTTAACTGCGGCGCACTGCGTCTATAACGGTTCCACTGTGTACGACCCTTCGGTTTTTGATATCAGTCTGGGAGAACATTATCTTTATAGCTCCGATGGCACCGAGCAATCTAAGTCGGTTGACCAGGTTATCCCCCACCCCAGTTACAATGCTAATACCAGCGACTACGACGTGGCGCTGCTGCATCTCAGTTCGCCGGCTGTGCTCAATAGCGCGGTTGCGACTATCGCTTTAAACAGTGTGGCCGATGTGGAAGGCGAACTATCGACCGTGACCGGCTGGGGAACCACCTCATACGGCGGCTCCATATCGGATGCTTTAATGGAAGTGCAAGTGCCGATTGTTTCCAACGCTACCTGCGCGGCATCTTACGGCAGCAGCATTACCAACAGTATGTTGTGTGCCGGCTATGCCGAGGGCGGCAAAGATTCCTGTCAGGGAGACAGCGGCGGCCCCCTGATGATCTCTGACGGCAGCGGCGGCTTCAAACTGACGGGTGTGGTTAGTTGGGGTTATGGCTGCGCGGAGCCGGCCTATTACGGCGTTTATGCCCGGGTTTCAACGGTCAATAGCTGGATTTACTCTTATGTCAGCAACAACGCAACGCCAACTCCCACCGCCGTGCCGGGTTCGCCGGACATCAATGTGAGTCCCACCGCGATTGATGTCACCTTACCAGCCGGACAAACCGCTACCCGTTCTCTAACCATCGATAACGAAGGCGATGTAACCCTGTCGTTCAATGTGTCAATTGCCGGGGCAGAAATTAATGCCCGTAGTATGGCAATCCAGCAAAACGACTGGCACCCGGTCTCTTTTCCTACCAATAAAATAGATCCGGCTTTGCAACAAGATGTCAGGTCAAAATCTACTGAGCCGACCGAATTTTTAGTTTATCTGGCCGAACAAGCAGACCTGAGCACGGCTTATTATATTACCAATTGGGCCGAACGAGGCCAATATGTATACGATACCCTATTTGAAACGGCCCAACGCACCCAGCCCGAAGTCATCACCTTTTTGGGGCCAGAGGCGGTACAGCGTACATTCTACATCGTGAATGCCGTCGAAGCCACCGGGAGCTGGGACACCATTGTCGGCCTGGCCAACCGGGCCGACGTGGTCTACATCGAAGCGCTGGACAGTTACAGCATCCCCGATCCCCTGCCCGCCGACGAGATTGGCATCGCGGCGGCTCAATGGGGTATCGGCAAAATTGGGGCCGACCAGGTCTGGAATGAATGGAATATTCGGGGAGACGGTATCGTTGTTGCCAGCATCGACACCGGCGTTTACAGCAGTCACCCGGCTTTGATTAACCAATATCGAGGCACGACCACCGGGAGTCACGATTATAACTGGTATGACCCCACCGGCACCTACCCGACCGCACCGGGCGATAACAATGGCCATGGCACGCATACCGTTGGGACGATGGTCGGTGTGGATGCAACCAACCAAATCGGGGTGGCGCCTGCGGCAAAATGGATTGCGGCTAAAGGGTGCAGCAGCAGCAGTTGCCGCGGCACACATCTACTGGCCGCGGCCGAATGGGTGCTGGCCCCTTATCCGATTGGCGGCTCAATAATCAATGGTGACTCCAACCAGCGGCCCCACGTTGTTAACAACTCTTGGGGCGGCGGCGGCGGTAATCTGTGGTATCAGGCCGCGGTTCTGGCGTGGCGGGCGGCCGATATCTTTCCAGCCTTTTCCGCGGGCAACTCCGGCCCAAACTCAGGTACCGTTGGTTCACCGGGGGACTATGCCAACAGCTTTGCCAGCGGCGCAACCGACAGCGGTGACAGCATTGCCTATTTTAGCAGCCGAGGGCCGTCATCATTAACCAGCGAAACCAAACCCGATATCAGCGCTCCGGGTTACAACATCTACTCTGCCTGGAATAACGGCTCATACAATACCATCAGCGGCACTTCGATGGCCAGCCCTCACACCGCTGGCTGTGTAGCTCTGGTCAAGGCCGCAAACCCTAGCTTGACCGTCGGCCAGATTGAGGACGTGCTGACCAGCACCGCCGTAGATTTAGGTAGTACCGGCGCCGATGACGTCTTTGGCCATGGCCGGCTCAACTGTTACGCTGCTGTGGATGCTGTCCGGAGTGATGGGTGGCTAACGCTCAGTCCTCTCAACGGTCAGGTGGCCTCCGGCGGGAACGCCTCCATTGAACTTAAGTTTGATACGAGCAGCCTGGTTAATGGAAATTATTCCGCCACCCTGACGATCACCAGCAACGATCCCGACGAAAGTCCTCTAACAATTCCTGTCTCTCTAGTTGTGGGCGACAGCAGCACCACCCCGACTCCCACATTCACGCCAACGGCTACCGCGATGCCAACCGGTACCGCCACATCGCTCCCAACTGTGGCCCCGACGCCAACCAGCACGGCTACATCACTCCCAACGGCCACCCCGAAGCCGACCAGCACCGCCACGCCTACACCCACGCTTTCCGCTCCGCCTCAAATTACCGCTGTCAATGTAGATGGCAACAGCCTGAAAATTACTGGTAGCAATTTTATCAGCCCGATTCGTGCCTCACTGGGTACGTATCCTCTATCTAATGTTACCTTTGTTAACAACAAAAACCTCCAAGCGATGCTGCCGTCCAATTTGCCGTCCGGTACCTACACGCTGATCGTCACCAACCCGGATGGGCAAACGGCGAGCTACCCGGCTGCGTTCACTGTCGGCTCATCGGCGCTCGATTTGCAGGTGATTGCCCCCCAGCGAGGCCGCAACGACTTGCCCTCGCTGTTGTATACTTTTGGGTTAAATTTCAGCGAAGACACCAGGGTTAAACTAGGGGGCAGCGCCTTAACCACCCAGTATGTTAACCAAAACTTCCTATGGGCCATTGTGCCGGCGGGTCAAACGCCCGGCTTGTATAACGTCTCGGTGACAGATAATGGTTCAATCGATACCCTCGCCAATGCCTACACCGTTTTTAGCGCCAATGACGACGATCTATTGAGCCACAACAGTTTACTCTGGACGGACCCCGGTAGCCTGCGGGCCGGCAGTCAAGTTGACGTTGGGCTGGTAGTGTATCATCAAGGTGGGGCACAAACCTTGACCAATGTTGCGGTTCGCTTTGAAGTTGATACCCCGACCGGCGAAAAGTTGACGTTGGGTACGGGTACCGCTAACCTGCCACCCAATCGTTACAACACTACGACCTCTGTTAGCTGGGTTCCGGCGGCGACCGGCTCATACATCCTGCGCGCCATCATCGACCCAAATAACACCGTGGCTGAAAATGACGAGACCAACAACATTATCGAACGGACCATATCCGTTCTTCCTGCCGCAGCCGATAGAACCCCGCCGCAAATAAACAGTTTTAACGCTACGCTGCCCTCCGGCTCAACCATTGCGACGTTAACCGTGTCTGCTACCGACAGCGGCACTGGCGTGAATGCGGTACTGTTCATCGAATATGAGTTCAGCCCCTCGGCCCGGCAATGGATCGCGGTGCGGCAATCTGAATGGCTTGATTATCAGACAGCACCATACAACTGGGAGGTGTCATCTACACCAGGTATGAAATATTTTCAGGTATGGGCAGCCGATGTCGCCGGCAACATTGCTCAATCGCCGGGACAAGCTGTTCTCAATTACGTGACTCCCACCGACAGCCTGCTCCAGGGGCAAATTCGGCTGTATCGCTACCGGCTGGCCACGGGTGAACAAATTACGGTACGCACCACCCCCACCAGCGGCGACCCGGATATTTACCTGTGGGATAACAATTCAGCTAACCCCGCGGCCAGTAGCTACAACGCCGGTACCACCGTTGACGAAATTAACTATACTGCGGCGCAGGATGTAACCGTACAAATTGTCATCCACGGCTACACCGACACCGAATTTGCCCAAACTATCGAGGTGAACCCGGCCGGAGCCACTAGTGCGGTCTTCTCCAAACCACGCGATATAGTGATCACAAGTAAAACGCCGCTGGACGATGCCGTTGTCCCCGCAGAAGACTCACCCAGCGATAAACAAGGCTTACCTAGTGCACCGGTTACCGCGAATACTTCGACCGTTTACCTGCCGGTGACTATGAAATAGTGGGTCGGACGTATTTCAAAATAACCTGCAAGACCCATAGCGATAGTCGTCTGATTATCTGCGAGATGTGGTAATTCGCCCTCAATTTGATGGGGACTAAGTAAAGAATTCAAGGTAAAGCAACTAGCGATACCAGCTACTACAAAACAGCCCCATCGGTTACCCGTGGGGCTGTGCCATTTTTTAATGACTTTATGGGTGGATGTCATTGCCCGATAAAATACCGGGGTTTCGGGGTTTTCATAAATCCGTGAGCGGTATAAGTTTGCGCCGTTATTGCGGCTGGCGTATAGTAACAATTACGAAACAGTCTATTTCTGTGTCACCGTTACGGTGTTTTATGTTCAACGTCGTTCTCATCGAGCCTCAAATTCCCCCAAATACCGGTAACATCGCCCGGCTGTGTGCCGCGACAGATATGGATCTGATCATCGTTGGTGAGCCGGGTTTTTCGCTGAGCAGTCGTTATCTGCGGCGAGCCGGGTTG
>JAGRCC010000879.1 GCA_020433785.1 Anaerolineae bacterium | reverse complement strand
ATCGGCGGAACCGTAATTTCAAAATCATCGCGCATCGAGGCGTGGGACTCGGCCATAAGCCGGCCCATTGAGGTCAGATTGCCTTGGGCTAACGCTTCGGCGGCGGCTTCAGTCCGGGCGTTTTCGGTGATGACGTGTCTGGCTCGTTTGGCTACGGTCTCGTCGAGTTCGTCCTCATGCAGGGCAAAGATATCGGCCGGGACATCGCGTAGGGCCGGAACACCAAAATGGGCGGCGGCGGTCTCGCATTCGCGGCGGCGGGTATTGTACTCGCTGTCAACCAAGCCGCGCTGGACATTACTGTTAGCGATAATAATCGCTGTGTCAGGCGGGATCGGCACCGGCCGATAATCCAGGCTGCGGCAGTCGATGAGCAGGGCGTGATCTTTTTGGCCCAGAGCCGAGATAAATTGATCCATAATCCCGCATTGTACGCCCACAAAATCATTTTCAGCCTTCTGACCGTTGAGCGCCAGCGTCTTACCGTCCAAATCGAGGCCGCTCAAGGCAGCTAATGTCGCCCCAATAACCACTTCCAGAGACGCCGATGAACTCAAACCGGCCCCTCGGGGAATGTTGCCGGCCACCACCAGGTTAGCCCCTTGGAGTTGGCAGCCGCGTTGCAGCAGACCCCAGGCCACGCCCCGAATATAATTGCTCCAAGGGCTGGCTTTATCAGCGGGGATAGTGTCATCCAAAACAAAGGTGCTAACCTCGTTATGGTAATCAATAGCGGTTACAACAATCTGCCGGTCATCGCGGGGTTGGGCAGCCACGACGGTTTCGTAGTTGATCGCGCAGGGCAGCACAAACCCGTCGTTATAATCGGTATGCTCGCCAATCAAGTTGACCCGCCCCGGCGCTCTAAAGCAGTGAGAGGGCACTGAATCGAACTGTTTCTTAAAATGCGCCATTGCTTTATCGGTAAGATTCATGGGGAAATCACCCTTGATTTGTTTTCGCATAGCCGAACCAGCGTAAATCATTCTCGTTCTTACGCCATTTGGGCCTAATTTTAACCCATAATTCCAAGTAGACCTTAGTCCCCACCAAATCCTCAATTTGCTTGCGGGCAATCTGGCCGATTTTCTTCAAGGTTTGGCCGGAATTGCCAATGACAATCCCTTTTTGCGATTTCCGTTCGACCACGATATTGGCGCCGACGTAGGTCAAGGTTTCGCTTCGGGCTTTAAAGTCGGTGATGTAGACGGCCAGGGCATGGGGTACTTCCTGATGCAGCACGGTCAATGCGGCTTCGCGCACTAACTCAGCGGCCATAAAGCGCATTTGCTGATCGGTGACTTGCTCTTCCGGAAAGTAGCGCGGTCCTAACGGCAACTGGTCGATTAGGCGGTGGAGCAGTTCCTGCAAATTCGTGCCGCGAGTTGCCGAAATAGGCAGCCAACTCGCGGTAGGGGAGAGCGCCAAAAACGGCTGCTCCAGGTCAACCAGTTGGTCCGGAGCAAGTAAATCGATCTTGTTGAGCACTAACAAAACCGGAATGGGTGGCTCGTCCTGTTGAGCCAGCTTGGTTTGGGCATCGGTAATGGCTTGGGCGACCAAGCTGTCTTCAGCCGTGGGCGGCTCGGAGGCATCGACCAACCATAAGACCACATCGGCGTCGGGGATGGCGGTCATCGCCGCGTCCACTAGAATTTCGCCTAACTTGTTATGCGGTGTATGGATGCCCGGTGTATCGATAAAGATAATTTGAGCCGGCGTTGAGATGTTCGGGTGCAGGTCCGTTGGTAAGGTCAATATACCCAGCAGTTGATTGCGAGTGGTTTGCGGCTTGCGGCTAACAATCGCTACTTTTTGTCCAAGCAGCCGGTTCATTAGGGTCGATTTGCCGACGTTAGGCCGGCCCACCACCGCCACAAACCCGGATCGATGATTGGCCGGCAGCGACTCATCGATGAGCAGGGGCGACTCGTCATCATCGGCCTCGAACTGTTCAAGCAGGTCAAATGGATCGCTCATAAGTTAAGAGGCCAGCGAAAAGGGGTTAAAGTTGGTCTCACGGTCGTAATAATCTTCCTGTTCGGCTTTTTTCAAGAAGTCAACAATCCCATAAGTGACGGGGGTAAATATCACTTCTATAGCGACCTTAAAGATGTAGTTAGCGGTAATCAGACTAAGCGCGATTTCCCAGGGAAAGACGCCAAACAGAGTGGCCAAGACCACAAAAAATACCGTATCGATGCCTTCCCCAACCAAGGTGCTGCCGATGGTTCGCAGCCAGAGCCAGCGGCCTTGGGTGGCCACTTTTAGTCGCGCCAGGATATAGCTGTTGGAAAATTCGCCGGCAAAATAAGCGCCTAGACTGGCAAAAATAATCCCGCCCGTCGCTACCCCGCCCAAAATGGCTTCGTAAGCGGCTTGGCCGGCATACTCTTCCCAGAGCGCCTCACCCGGCATAATCCCCACCAGCCAAAACGTGACTGACATCAGCAGGGCCGCGCCAAATCCGGACCAGATGACCCGCCTGGCTCTCTTGTAGCCGTAGACCTCGGTTAAAATGTCGCCAAAGATATAGCTGATGGGAAACAGCAGCGTGCCGGCGTCAAAAGCCAGCGGCAGTCCAAAAATCGACACGCCCCAGTCAATAATTTTGGCTGAGGAGGCAATGTTGCTAATTAACAACACCGCCACAAACAGGGCCATAATAAAGTCGTAATATTTGTAGGATTTGTTCATTTTTGTCGCTTCTGTTAGGGTGAATAAACGTGAGCGTCATTGTAGCATGAGCCTACCAATTACGCACACTCATTTCATCAATGTTTTTCGCATAGTGTTATGCCAGCCCAGATCTTTACAAAACCCAAAACTTAGATATGGAAGTTAGCCATTTTCAAAATACGACGCCGTTAAGCCGGCAATGATTTTACGATTGATCCGTAAGATACATTAGCGGGCAGCCATAATAGCTAGAGTTATCTAGGACGCTTTGGGGGCTTATTAGGATGAATTTAACTACATTGGATTTATTTGAGCGTTAGCCACGTTCATTTTTGCGATGCATTTTTACTTCGATTAGTAAAGATTATGCGTAATAAAAACCGGAAAAATAAAAAGGGTTCACTTTGGATTATCCCTCTTCCCCAAATGCTTATAAATGGCCTTTTGTTTGGCCCTGGCCACTATCGACCGGGGCAGCTCATTGAGAAATTCTAGGATTAGCTCGGCTAGCTCCTGGTTGGGTATTTCCGCCACCATCACGTTGTTGGACACCTGACAGATACAGTACCAATCGTCATAGTTAAAGGACTTTCTCAAGTAGAATTTGGGTTTCCGGTCGCTGTTGGCCACTTCTACTACTCTACGCCGCCTTACGTCGGGAGTCTGGTTGCTCTGTAGCGGCTTGTCTGTGAGGAGTAGAAGCCACTTTTAAGCGATTTTGCAGCTTTTTGAGGTATTTATACCTAGCGCCGCCATAAGAACGCTCTGAGAACAGCCGTTCGGATAAGTCGGCTAGGGCCGGCTCCGGTCCCAAATCCGCTACACGCTCCAAGTCGGTTTCTAGCTGCTGTTCCTTGAGGTAATCGGCGTATGGCTCCGATCCGGTCTCAATCCCCTCAAACAACCAGGGAAATCTTTGGACCAGGTAGGGCCATGCGGTCTCTGGACTGGCCAACTCGGCAGGAACGTTTGCCTGAGCTGCATAATTTTGCCGGCGGGAAATTTTGGGCTCAAGTTCGCTGGCCAATCTTCTCAAGATGCTGGCCAGAGTGCCGGCTTCGTGGCCAATCTCGATGTCACCTAAATCGATGTAGCCGTACGGCCCATCAAGCCGGACCAGCGGCCGAATTTTAGATTTCCTCCCCTGACTCTTGATATAGACCGCACTTTGGTCTAATATGGTGTTAGTTGACATATTGACTCCGTTCAATGTGTTTACTTGCAACAGGTGTCTTGAGGGTTTCCCGCGCACGGGCAGCCCTCATTTTTTTGGACAAAAATTTTTTCCGGAACATGCGGCCGTGTCCCAAAATCACAGGTCCAAAGACCGCTGTTCCCCTCTGGCCATTATCTCCAGCAGCCCGATCTGGCGCTCGATGTTACGCAAAAGCGATTGCTTGCGGGTCATCAGGTCTTTGATACGTTCGACCCGCTGCCCCCGCTCGATGCTGGCCAACGCCGCCGCGATTTTATCCGGCTTGACCCCGATGTACTCGCGCCGTGTCCCGTTTTCCTGAAAGTAGGCGCTATCGATGGGATGGGTTAGTTCTAGTTGGTCCGGCTTGCCCTGCGGGTCATCTTTGCGCATCCAGTAGGGGCTAGCTTGGGTGATGCCTTGTTTTCGCAAATTCTTGATTTCAATGTCCAGGGCTTCGATCTCCTCCTGTAACACGTCCAGCGCATCACAGACACAGCTTAAGCGTACTCTGAGGCTAGGGGCGTTGGATTTAGACACGTAGGTGTAACCAAAGCGAATGTTACCCATTTTTGGACACCCTTTCCTCGATTTTCGCGATCCCGCTGTCGCTGTCCAAAAATAGCTCTAGCTGCACCGGCAGCGAGGGCGCCGCTTCGACCGCGCCGGCCAGCAGCTCCCACGCTTCCAGGTAATCAGCCCATTGGCCTTTGTAAGCCGTCACATCGTAACTACAGACCTCGACCGTTCTCCGATTGGCGACGGCCGGCATGGGGATGATGAAAAAATGGTCTGTGCCGTTGATCGCATCGAAGATCACCACATCGGCGACCTGGTTGCGGATTTGAGCCTGATAACATCCGCCCTGCGCCTTTTGCTTCCAGTGGCTATATTTGACCTCAACCCGCGCCCCGCCGATCCACGCATCGAAGCGATCATTGTGGCCCGTGGCCATAACCGAAAAGCCGCGCTGTTTGATTTTGGCCAAAATTTTGCGTTCCTTGGCTCTGGCCTTCCGGTAGTTGGCTTTTCTGGCCAGCCGGCCGGCGAACCGCTGCCACATTTCCCGATCCCGCTGCTCCCGGCGCAGCTGTTGCAGAATGGCTTTTTCTTCCCAATCTTTCATCGCATCACCAAATCCTCATCGCCGTCGAACCATGTCTTTTCGCCTTGGGTCATCTGCTTGGGAGGTTGTTTGTTGAATTTGATCCGGTTGACTAAGTAGCCTGGCATGTTCCAACAGTTAGCCGGGATCAATTCGTTTTCGATCTCAAATTCGTAGAAATCGATCTGCCGCTCAATTTGCTCAAGAGGGTAGCGACCGGCGAAGGCAATATCATGGGCAACCTTGGGCGCAAGTCCACTTTTGGAAAGTCGCTCGAAGATTTTTTGCCGTTCAAAATTCGAGTTTCCAAAACTGAACTCATGACATGGTATGTTAGTCCCATGATCATGCACATGAGTATGATCTTTTAAAACATGACATGACATGGGTTCACTTTTGGAAACAACCCCTTTTAAGGCAATTTGATAACCCATCGGTGTTTCCAAAACTAAACCTTGGTCCTTCGCCAACTTGAGAGCTTTGGACACTGAGGCCTTGCTCATTTCGGTCAGTTCGACCAAATCATTGAAGCCCAAAAATTCCGCCTGGTGTCCGATCTCAAAGGTCGATAACAGCAGGCACAAGACCACTCTCATTTCAGCTTTCCCATAGTCACCATTTACTAACTTCCAGGTTTCCGGTGGTAGGACGTAGCCGGCCACATTGGTAAAAAATCCGGTAGTTTGTTGGCTATCCGAATTAACATCATTAATTTCAGACATATGTTCTATTCTCCTATTGAATTTTGATTTGGCTCAAACTACAATAGGACTGCCAAAAAAGGGGACACCTCGCTGGCAATCCACACCCCATTAGGGCCGGGCTTACAGGAACGGCCCTAATTTTTATTATTCTTTGCCCCGCGTCCGGTCGAACCACAAAAACGCAATGGCCAGCCCTTCGCCGGCCTCGAACTTTTTTTCGTAGATGTGACCTTTATCAAAATGCGCCGGCTTGATCGCCTGGCCCGGGATCTGATCAAACGTCTCTCGCTCCTGCAGGTAGATGTTAATTAGCTTGGGGCTTAGTACGTGTATGTGGGCGTTCATGCCGCCTCCCTAAGCCCGATCATCATTTTTTTTTGATCCCTCTCTTCCCGCTTAACATACTGCACCGCTGGGTAAATCTCTTCCAGGATGCGCCGGATCAGCTCACTGACGCTGATCTCCTCCCTGGTGGCTGCTGCCCGGATCTGGCTGGCCGTCTCCGGGTGAACCGCCGCTTGTACGGTAATTTTCTTGTGAAATTTTTTCATAGCAATCTCCTTGACTAAGTGATTGATTTATGACAACGGGCATATCTTATCACGATAATTAATAAAAAGTCAATAAATATCTATTAACTCGTTGTAAAATAGAGACATGGGAAAACTTCTAAACGACTGGATTGAAACTCGGATCAGTAACGAGGGATTGAGCATTACCGGGTTGGCGAACAGAATGGGCATAAGCCAAAGTTATTTGTCACACGTACTTTCCGGGACCAAACAACCGGGACCAAAATTTTACAGGGGGCTGGCCAAGGCGTTTGACCTGTCCATCGAGGCGGTAGAGCGGTTAGATCAGCTTGGCCAGCAACCGGACGATATGAGCGGGGAGCAGCTCATTGAGGAGATAATCACGCTAGCGCGCCGGCTGCCGGAGCCAGAACGCCGGCAGCTCAAGGACTTTGCCACCTTTCTGGCCAGCCGATTGCAAGACGATCAGTAATTTTTTGGGACAAAGATTTCAGCCGGCATCGAGGCCGCTGTCCCAAATTACCAAGAAAACTAACGCCCCAAGATCGCATGAAAGCGTTTAACCCCGTACAAGTAATTCACTTACAAATTACGCCTGAATTTCAGCCGGTTAGATTGCACCCCGATCCGCGCTTTGATATCATTGGGGGATGGATGACAAACCCAAATTCGACACCGGCCATTTTCTCTCGATGGAAAAATATCTCCAGTTGACCATGGAGCCGATCCGCAACAAGCTCGATGACGTTAATAGTTCGCTGGAAAAGCTGTCGATGACCACCACCGAATATGAACACATGAAATACCAGGTGGCCAGCCAATCGGAAGCGATCCGCGAGTTCGAGCAAGCTATCACCAAGCTGCAAGAAAAAGTCACCACCCTGGAGAATTTTCGCCGGATCGTGTTGTGGGTCGGTGGCATCCTGACCACCATCGGGATCGGTCTGGCCAGCCGCTATATTGACACTTTTTTCCCCTAAGTTGCAAAGCGCCCCAATAGCTGATAGACTGAATTAAATTCAACTGGGGCACGGTTGGCAGTTTTCACCGTGCCCCTTTTCTGTTGCCTGCCAGCCGTGCCTGCTCAATCACTTTAGCCCCATAGGAGGATTAACCAATGGGAAAACCAGCAGCCACCGTGACTGTCACGCTACAAGACAGCAACGGCAAACAAACTCAACGGCAGTACGAAGCCCGCGTCGCGGCCATTACGGATGCGCAGGCTATCGCCCTCTCTGACATCGTGCAAAACCTCACTCAACTATCGGTCGTAGACCTGCAAGTCACTCGCCGACCGACCGGCTTTGTCTCCACTGCGGCCGAAGCCAACAGTAGCAAATCCGAAACCGCCTCGCTGCGGGTGCCGATCAAAACCCAAGCCGGGGCCGACGCAGGCTACTACACCTTCAACCTGCCCGCGCTGAAAGCCGCCAAGAAGTCCGGCCAGAATGTGACCACCAGCGACGCCGATATTTTGGCCTTTGTAGCTCAATTCGATAATGCCGACGGCGCGGCCGGCACCGACGGGCTGTTTTACGTGTCCGATGGGGAAGAAGTTAGTGAATTGGGTGTTGAGGGTGGCAACATCAGCGGCAAGATTAACAGCTAATCTCCACCTCAATTAAATTAATCAGGGGCGCTACAACGCCCCTTTTTTGAACCAATGACGTTTTACTTAAACCACCTAATTGACGTAGCCAACGACTCTCAACAGATCGTCACCCTGTCACCCAGTGCTATCCAACTTTGCCTGACCGCCTTGATATCCGCTCAATATCGCCATAATTGGGTCCAAGATCTAACCGAGTTGGACGACTCCGAGTGGGATCAAGCGAGGGCTTTTGTCAAAACGGCGATTGACGAACTGACCCAACAGGCCGGGGGAGTGATCGACGGGGGATCTGCCTAGGCGAATTGCGCACATTTGTGCGCAATTATAATTATGGTGTCAAGATTCAAGGTTGACAAGTGCCTCGAAAAAAACGACCCACTTATGATAGCCAGCGTGATCGGGAAAATTACACCTTTCACCCCGGCCGACAGTTCCATGCTGTTTGGCTGGAAGCCCCCGGCCCCTGCTACCTGTTGGCCTTGGATCACCGTCAATTGTCCCTGCTGCGGGAAATGTGCGCCGTATTTCCCAAGTATCATTGGGTCTGGGGACTGCCCAGTCCTCAAGCCGATTGGGACACAGCTACCCGGGACCAATGGGAGGCTGTCACAAACTTTGTGGAAGAATTGGAGGCAACGCTCTTGAGTGGATGTGACTTACAAGCCTTTATCGATGCCCAGATCGAGCAAACCAAAGCGATCAGGGAGCTGACGGCCGTTGTCGGCAGCCTCAGTTTGGACCTAACCCAACCCGTCCCAGACAACCCGGACTATTCAGACACCGGCCTGACCGGCAAATTCCGCACCAGCAATTGGATCGCGCCTGATCAGAACTTGGCCGATATTCTGGCCAATTCTTTGTTCGGCCGCTATGTCGATCCCATTCCCGATCCGCTAACCGGCGACGGCATAGCCGATATTTTGGACCAGGTTCTAACCATCCTGCACGGTCGTTTCAGGATGACCGATGGATCGCTATTCAATCCCCTCAACGATGAGAAAAACATCACTGAGGCGCTGGAAACGCTGCTGAGAACGGATAAATTCACCGACTTGGAATTCCTTACCCCTAATATCGTGACGGTGTTCAACCGAACTATGAATACCGGCGATACCGGCGTAATTGCCATGCTCAAACGGTTGGTGTCTCGCATTGTAGCCGAATTGGATTTACCGCCTGAGGTGGCATCCTGGCTTCAAAACGAACTCGACACCAACGATCAGCTTTCAACCGCTCAAATCCTGCTGATGATCGCCGCGGCCGGCGGCGAAGGCGGCGCGTCAACCATCGCCAGCGCCATTAAAGAGGCCCAAACCATCGTCAATCTGAACAACTACAACGGCTGCTGTGATGACGCCGACTGCGATTGTTCAGACGCCAAAACGCAAACAATCACGATGGATGATGTTTGTGATGGGGAGGATCAGGTGATCAACTTGAACGGCACTTAGGGGGTTAGTAAAAAAACACACCAGGAGCAATGATCCCCAGCATGGCGCTGGCGAAATGCAACAAGTAAAAATTTCTAATTAGCTTCCTGGTTTTATCTTGATCGGCAAAGAAATAATCGCCTAAATCGCTCAAGAACGTATTCTTATTTCTGACCATAAAAATAATCGTTCCAACAACAAAACCATAAAGAGGCGTCACTCCTGCGACGTTACAACTTAACAGAAACAAAGCTAATACTAGTCCCCAAGCTACTTTTTTTTTCATTGCGAAATCTCCTAGAAGAGGTGTTTGTTCTATGGCTAATATTACCATCAACATCAAAAATTGTGGATGCGGCGGAGGTACTAGCGCCCGTTCACCATCGACTGACAACCCCTTCCCGGAGACGGGCGAATGGGCCGATCCGACCAGTCCGGCCGGACCCCCGGCCGGCTATTCAGAGCCAATCAGCGGTCTGTCCGACCGCCAATGCAAGGTTTCGATCTGGATGTATGATTGGATGCATGCTAACCTGGAGTTCATGGCCACAACAACTATAGGTTTTACAATTCTCACGGCCCTGAGATGGGGTGTACAAATTGGCTTAACAAGATATTTGCAGCGAATTCTCTTAACTGCTATACCCAGTATCATTACCCTACTAAACGGGCCAGACCTCAGCGATCCCGTAGTAATCTGGCTTTCCTGGATCATTTCAGGTGCATTAGTAGCTACTGCGGCGGAAATCAACACAGATAATATTAGCCAGCCCTTGTATAAGAACACCTTGGACCAGATCGAACCCTACCAAGACGAAATCATTTGCCAAATATCCAAAGCTACAGACGCTTTCAGCGCCTTCCAAGCATTTCAGAACACCATCGAAGACATTAACGGCCTGACCTTTGACCAAAAAAAGATCGCGGTCGGCATGTTACCCCGCCAAATTTTCAATATGCTGTTCTACACCTCAGACTATTGGCCCTCGTTTGACGAGGACTATCTGGCCAACATCACCGCCACCTGCTGTGGGGATTATGTTGACGGCGAACCCATCGCGGCCGGCAGCGCTCAAGCCTGCGCATCTGCGACATTTATTGTGGACCAACTGATCGCGTTGTTCAAGACGGTGGGGGAAAAGGGTCACACCATTTGGACCGACTTCAACCCCTTTGACAGTCTCAAACAGGATTACCGCGATTACCTTGAGGTAAACTTGACCGGCTATCCAAAAATCAAGGCGTTGGCCAACTGGAATGGCTTCCTGACCCCTCTAACTGAGCATGTCTACCTCAACCGGGGCTACTTCTTCCAGCTTGCCGATGTCCAAACCCTGTGGGAATACTACGACGACACCGGCCTTTTTGCCACCGATGACAACCTATCGGCTAGGCTGCTGGCCCAACGTAGCACCGCAATTGACGCCCTGTTCAAC
This sequence comes from Anaerolineae bacterium, assembly GCA_020433785.1. The sequence goes on along the minus strand of JAGRCC010000879.1, from coordinate 2,462 downwards.
GCGGCTGACAAATCAGCCGCTTACACCGCCTTGGATGCCATTTTAGAGGCGGAGATTGACCAGATAGACACGGACGATCAAATCAAAGCCCACATGAAAAGCGCCATGGAAGCTTTGATCAATCCCAACCAAAGCACCCTACTTGACCTACTGTACACGCAAGACACCGATCTATTTGGTTATCCAGGTGACTGTTCAGCCGGCGGCGGCGACGGCTATTTAACCGCCATTATCAGCACCACACCCTCACCCGGCAGCAGTGGCAACCCCACCGCGCTATCAGACGAAAATTACCTATTGGGCGCACCTGATGACCTGGGATGCTACCTCAGCGACGCCGGCAGCAACACCATAACCACCATAGAAGCCGACTTTGGCCAAGTCTATGAAAACGCGATCCGGCTTGATCTGCGAGTGCGCTCTGACCAGTTGGCCAGCGCCGGCCGGCGGCTCTACACCGGCACATTTTTCGTCAAAGAGGCGGTTGAAGACGATTGGGTCAATGTGGGCGTGGCTTATTTCAACCAAACGGACTTGGATGATTTTGAATGGCATCTACGAACCGTGACCTTTGCCGCCCAAAATATTCGCTATGTCCAAATGCAGTTCAACCGGGGCAGCAATACGTTCCACAAATACGGCTGGCTATGGTTTGACTCGCTTCAGGTGACGGTGGAATAGTGAGCCAGCAACCCGCCAAACAAGATCAGCTCATCAAGTGCCTGATAGACCAGCTCAAGCGGGAATTTCTGAACGATGGGCAGCTCATGCAAACGCTGGCCGGCCAAACCCCGCAAAGCAATTACTTAGTCATCGACGGCGGCAACGCCTCAGGGAGGGTTAGCAGTGGCAGTCAAAATCAAACTTAGAGGCGACACGGCCGCAAACTGGACCAGCGTTAACCCGGTCCTGGTCGCTCGCGAGGTGGGCTTGGAGTTGGACACTAAGAAATACAAGGTCGGTGACGGCTCATCGGCGTGGGATCAGTTGGACTATTGGGGCGAAATGACCGATCACAATCACGACGATCAGTATTACACCGAAAACGAGATCATCACCCTGCTAGGCGGTAAAGCCAACACCAGCCACAATCACACCACAATCAATGTCTCAGACTTCGACGCCATCACCCAGAACGGCCATTATGATGGCTACAACGCCACCGGAGCGCCTACCAGTGGCACTTGGTACTATGTCATTCACACCAATCATTCGCAACAAACCACTTATGCTAGCCAAATTGCCCACCATTTTTTTAGTGATCGGGTTTATTATCGGCGCAAAGATAACAATATATGGCGACCTTGGAAACTGATTGAGATAGGCACATCTCAAATCGGCTTTTGCAAGATGTATGGGGCCGGTAATCTGGGCTTATCGGTCGCCGGGTGGACCACCATCAATTTCAACGGCGGCAGCGGGAACAAGACCATTAAGCAAGGCGGATATGAGGCATTTTCAACCAACAACACCACTATTACGATGCTCGAAGCCGGCCTCTATCGCATCAGAGGGACTTGTTACTACCACAACAGCAGCGCCAGCAATAGCAATAACCGACAACTGGCCTTGATTGTCGGCGGTGTAACTCAAGCTGAAGACAGGCCCATTTATTTTAATTGGCCGCTGCCTAATGGCGGTCGAACCGAAATGGAAACCGAGTCAACGGTCGAACTGTCGCAAAGCGCCAACGTTTACATGCAAATTTACACCGACGTGGGCGGGACCGCTATCTTAGATCAAACCACGCTCAAAGTTGAACGCCTTTGGTCAACACAATCGATAGGGATTTAGCCATGAACTTTATCGCTTTAGCCATTATCTACCAGTACGACGCAACGCCATTGACGGATTTTGAAGTCCAAGAAGTCCCTGACGAAGCCGGCGAACTCACCCCGGTCATCACTATGTGGAATTTACCCGATCCTCAACCCACCATCCAGGAGCTTGACGCCTATATCGCCTCACCGGCCTTTTACGCCATGCGCCTGGCTGATGAAAAAGAGTTGGCCAGAGAGAAAACTTACACAATTACAGAGGCTAAACGGGGTATCTATATCACCCTCAAAGTCGGCAAACTGGGCGAGTACACTCAAAAAGACCGTGAAACGCGCGATTGGGAAGAGGACGGCAAGCCAACCTTGCCGCTTTTATTCCAGCCGTCAAGATATCCCATCTCTCAAAAAGAGGCTCCGGAGTGGGGTTTGAGTCAAACAAGCTTACTCCAATGGTGGCTAGATATTGTCATTACTTGGGCTTTGGCCACGGCTATCATTACAGCCCAAGAGCGGGCCTCCCTGCTGGCCATCGAAGCCGCGACAACAATTGAGGCTGCTAGGGCCGCACCGGATAGCATGGACTGGTCGGAGCTGCCAGCCATTCCCCCGCAACCAACGTAAATAAAAGGGGCACGAAGTCACCCCCGCACCCCTTGAACAATCGTTCTAAACACTAAAGATTAT
>JAGRCC010000878.1 GCA_020433785.1 Anaerolineae bacterium | reverse complement strand
CATCACCAGCCGCATATAAGCATCGGCTGAAACCGCGCAGCGCAGGCCGATAAACTGGCCGGTCATACCGACGTGGGCCGTGCCGACCATTGCCTGGCCGTTATCGGCTAATAAATAGAGGCGCACCCGGTCAAAGCCGATACTTTGCACGCCTTGCAGCATAATGGCCAGCGTGCGGTTAATATCCTGCCCATTGAGCAGCGCGGCGCTGGTTTCCATGAGTTTTTCTAAAATCTGCTTCTCGCGCGCCACGCTTTTGAGCCGGCATTGCTCGGCCGCCATCCGAATGAGGATATCCAGCTCTTTATAATTAAGTGGTTTGGCCAAATAGCGATACGCGCCCGCTTGCAGCGTTTCCAAGGCCGATTCCATCCCCCAGCCGGTAAAAACGATGATTTCGATGGCGGGATAGGCCGTTTTAATCTTTTGGGTGAGAATAACGCCCAGCGGTTCGGGTTCTGCGCCGGGTTCCGGGGCCAATAGGTCGTCGATGAGCACAACCTGATAATTACCCTTGGCCTGGTCCAATTGATCCAGCGCTTCCCTGGCCGTGGGCGCTGTATCGACCTCATAATTAAATGTTCCCCGTAAATATTTGGCCAGCGGCCTTAACAGCGTAACTTCATCATCAACCAGCAAAATGCGCAGCGATGGTGTGACCAATTTACTCCTCCTCGGCGACAACCGGCAGTTCGACCAAAAACGTGGTACCCAACGGCACCAAACTGCGTTCAACCGATACCTGGCCGCCCTGCGACTCAATTAAGCTGCGTGTAATGTAAAGTCCTTGCCCGGTGCCGCCCAGGCGCGTGGTAAAGCCCAAGCCAAACACCCGCTCCCACAAACAGCGATGAATGCCGGGGCCGGTATCGGTAAAGCGAATTTTCAACGGTAAATGGGTTTGTGGCAGGTGGCAAGCGGTGGTAATGGTCAACAGATGCGGGCCGGCCGGTTTCAAGAGCATATGCTGCACGGCGTTCAGCATAATGTTGAGAAAGGCCTGCTTGAGCTGAATAATATTGACCAGGGTCAGTGGAATGTCGTGGCTCAAATCGGTTTCAAGCTTGATCTTATTTTTGCGCAGCACCGGCTGTAACTGCACCACCACCTGCCGGACAATATCATTGATGGTTACTAAATCGCCCTGTTCAGCGCGCATCAACTGTTGAAACAGATCAACCGTTTGGCGTAAATCATCAAAGGTGGTCAGCAGCGCCTCAGTCGCCTGGCTAATTTCGTCCAAAGGGGCCGGTTGGCTGGCCTGGTCTTCAATCCGCCGGCAGTCGAGCCGTAAATTGTGCAGTTGAATCTCCAAGCCCGACATTTTGTTGTAAACTTCGTGGCTAAAGCCGCTGGCCAACTGCCCGCTGAGCATAATCTTGTTCATTGCCCGAAAACGCTGCTCCATCGCTTCTCGCTCGATAGCCACGGCAAAAAGCGCGCCGGCGGCCAGCGTATCGCGCAGATGGTAGCGATTAAAGGCGTCCGGCCGGTCGTGCACCAAAAAAAGCGCGTGATGAATTTCACCCCGCGCTTCAATAGGCACCGCTACACACGATTCGAACGGCAGCAGATGCAATAACTTCCTAAATCGGTCCGGAGCGTGGCCGCGTACGTGATTTTCAAGCAGCGGAGCCGCTTCGATGATCACATCCGCCACCGGGCTTTCACTCAGGCCGTACAGCGCTTCTTCATTTAAATTCGGCTGGCCGGCCTGGGCCGTAATGGATACCATCCGCGAAATGGGGTCAAGCCGAAAAATAAGCCCGGCGGTGGCCTGAGTCGTGGCGACTAACGCCTCTAATCCCTGGCTAAACTGCCGCGACAGCGATCCTCGCGACCGCAGCGCCGCCGCCAACTGCTGATACGACGATGGCGCGCTAACCGGGGCCGGATTGATCGTTGGCCGCGGCAGCGGCTCGCCCCGACCGATTTTCGCCAGCAGCTGCTCGATTTCGCTCAAATCCAACGGCTTCACCAGCGCCTCAACCACCCTGGCCTGCTCGATGTCTTGACTGCGCTCGGCCAGCCATTCGGCGGCGCTCATGAGGACGGTATAGCCGGAAAAGCCGCGTTGTTGGAGCAGCCGGAGAAAAGCCAGCCCGTCAATGCCCGGCAAATGCAAATCGACCAAAATTAGACCGTAATTCGTCCGCTCAACGTGATTTAAGGCCGCTTCGGCGTGGGCGGCTTCGTCCACGGTGTAACCTTGGTGGCGTAACCAATCAATCAGCGGCCGGCGAATTTCGTGATAATCATCGACCACCAAAATCGGTCCAACGCGTTCGATATAGGCCGGTTCGGCTTTGAGGCTGGGCTGATTTGGCATAAGGTCGGCCATCTCTGTTTCGGCGGGGTTAAATAAAGGGTCGCGGCTCACCGGCTGATCGATCGCCGGCAGCAAGTCACAATCATTCATAATCCCGGCTACAACTTCAAGTTGGCGCATTCGCGCCCGAATACTGAGTTTTAATTTTCTGGTCTTGAGATCAAGCTGGATAATAACCGCTTCAACGGTATCGCCCAGCCAGACGAATTCATCCGGCTGAATGACCTTCCACGTGGCCAGATCGGCCGGCGGCACTAAGCCATCAACGCCCGGCCTCACTTCCACGAAAATACCGTGTTCGGTGATGCTTTTAACGGTGCCTTCGACCACATCGCCGGTTTGATAGCGCTCCCCGAAATCAGACCAGGGATCGGGCAGCGTCTGGCGATGACTAAGCTCCATTGAGTGGCCCGGCGCCGCCAGCGCGATAATATCGGCCCCAATGTCATCGCCCGCCTGCCACATATGACGTGGGTCGATATTCCCCGCCCAAGTTAACTCCCGGCGGCGAATATACGCCTGAGTGCCATCAGGCAGCCGAACAAAGACCCCGTAAGGCAGCAACTTCTCTACCTTGCCGGCCACATGCTGTCCGACAGTGTACTCCCCTTTCATCGCTGTCATAGTCCACTCTGAAAACGGATTGACTCAGCTATTAACCTGAGTTCGATAATTAAAGTCGAGCATGTCATTTCGGAGCCGGAGGCGGAGAAATCCCTCAGACATTCCCATAAATGGAGCTTTTGCGGGGAAAAATAGGCGTTGTCGTTTCAAATTTTCCCCGCCAAATCCCTTTTCATTGTATTGTCACAGGGATTTCTCCGCTAGCGCTGCGAAATGACATAAAACATATCTATTTCCGAAACCAGGTTATTGGATACAACTGTCGCTAAATAAGGCGAAGGCTAAGAAAAAGCCTCAACTAATTAGCGAAGTCATCTCCTGCTGAATCGTTACTTTTTTACGGTCTTAAATCATCGTCTACAACCTCGGTTTGGAGTTTTTCTCTTCTCCTCCAACGGGGCGACAACGGTCAAATCGATCACAGGTGACAGTCACTTAAAAAGTGACTGTCACCCTAATTTTGATAAACTGTATGGTTTAGTGATCCCATCCATTATAACACAGGGGTGTCTGTCAGATTCTTGCAATTTTCTGGCAACTTTCCATCAAAGCGGTTGAAATTAAAAGGTGACCGTCACTTTTTGTCGAATAAGTGTCGAATCAGTGACGGTCACCTTGGCCGATACACCCAACGGCGTAACTCGCAAATTATAGCTTTCGTTGGGCGTCTCGAATTTTATCATAGACCTCTTGGACGTGATCGATCATTTCAAAGGCCGGTGACGTATAGCGGCCGGTAGTCGGCCACCAATTGCCGCCGTACAGCCAGCCCATTGGATGCGATGGCCCGAAGGTGATGGTGCCGGTGCCGTTGCGCTTTCTATTGAGCGTAATTTCCGACAACGTCTTTAAACTCAAGCTTTTTACGTTTCGATTGAACAAGCCCGATAGAATGATGACTCGATCATTAGTCAGGGCATAATGGGTGCGGCTTCTTTGGAACGCGTCGATGAAAAAGCGGCCAAAAATCAAATAAAGGCCCATTAACACAAAAGGCACGCCCCACAGCGTAAAAAAGAGCGGCGCGCCGGATGTTACCACCCCGATTTCCCAGAAAATGGCAAAACCGCCCCACATTAAGCTAAACGGAATTAAGAAAACGTCCGCCGCCCGCAGCCTTAACCCCGCCTGGGGTCGTCCCGACCACAACAGCCGTTCATTTAAATCTAATTCATTTTGAAAGACACTACTCATTTCGTTCCACATTATTGCGTATCCCTCATTGTCCAACTGCAAGCAATATAGCCATCTTGATTAAGTTTTTGGGAAGTAGAGGCTAGGGGAGGGCGTAAGGAAAAAATCCCGTCTACCGCTTACTTCTTGCCAGAATTTTATCAAAATTTGGGGCGATTGTCTCAACTGGGTGTCAATGGTTTTAAATACGCTGTCAATGGGCAGCGTTGAGCCATTGGTTGTGATGTTGAACGATGAAAACCTATCGGGGCTGGTGTTGGTCAAAATCCACGAAGGCACACAAAGTACCACGAAGAAAATCTTTTAGTGTCCCTTCGTGTGGCTTCGTGGATGGAAATTTTATGTATGCGGGGAATAGTTGGTTTTACTTTGCCAGAAAAGCAGCATATGTCAGCGCCTCTTGAATATCTTCCTTTTCTAAGTAAGGATAAGAGTTCAAAATCGTTTCTGATGTTTCACCGGCTGCTAAAAGTCCGAGCAAACGTGATACGGGAAAGCGTAAGCCGCGAATACAGGGTTTGCCGCCACAAATTTCGGGATTAGTGGTAATTCGTTGAAATAGTATCATAGTATCTTATATGTCACGTTCATCTGGATTGATTTTTAATCGCCGTACAAGGAGCTTTTGTCGTATTTGTTCCAATCTCCGTAAACTTGGCGCATCTATTCCAAGATCCGTCAAAAGTTGAGCATCATTTTGCTGTAAAATCTGTTCAATTGATTTACTTTTAGCAAAAGCTTTATTGAACGTATGGAATTGTTCTCCAGAAATTGATTTGTATGGAATTGGTAAATTTCGAAATTCTTGGGGGGTCAGTTCTAAAACTCCATCGCCATAATATCGCCCATTTATTTCGCAGAAAACAAGAGTAAGTGAATTATAAAATGAATAAATAAAACTATTAATATCAAATTCTCCACGGGGTCGAATACGGTATGCAGAATCTGTAAATAAAACTTGTGCTTCATTTTTCAAAAGTTTCGGAAATTTATGACAACGTTTAAATATAACCCCTTCTGGAATCCAGACCGAAGGTATATTATACCAAGGTTTCCTCTGACTAGTTTTATATCGTTTATGGATGTCTTGGTCGATTCCTTCTTGAAGATAATTCTGTACCAGTGATGGTAAGGTCTCATTTTTCTTATCACCCAAGTTGATAAGAAAACAGGGTTTATTTGCTTTCTTTAATTCTTCGAATAATGCTTCATTAATAGAAACAACCTTGTCAACAAATTCTGCTTTTTGCAGAATCGGTTCGCAAAAAGGTTCTAAATTATACTTATTAAGGGTTTCTTTACTCACAATGAAGAATTTATTAGCTGCTGTTACTATACCGGGAGTCGATGTGCAGTAATGCGAAACCTTCTTGACTTTTTGAGCCGTATTTGTAAGAAAATCAAGTTCGTTATCGGTAAGAAAAAAGTTGGACCACTTTATTCTTTGATTTGCGATAGTTGAAATTCGTTTAGGAAATTCGATTGGCTTATCTAAGCTATTAATATTATGTACTCGTTTATAACTTATTCCTGAAAATCGTGCCTCTTTGTATGCAAAAATAACAACTACATCTTGCCGCAAAGCAGGAAATATAAGCTCGTGAAACGTCAATATTTCAATAAATTTAAATTTTTTCTCTAAAAATGATTGGAGTTTTTCTGCATAATTAACTTGTAAAATTTCACCAAGGAGAATAAATGCCAATACTCCCGTTGATTTTAATAAAGATGTTGCTTTAATCAGAAAAGCAGTCCATATATTTCGGATACTTTTACTATCAACTCCTCCTTCTATATGAATTTGCTGGCAAAGTTCTTTTTGTTGTTCAGACAACAAATTTCGCCCAATATAAGGAGGATTACCAATGATTAAATCATATTTTGTGGGTAATTCAATTTTTAAGAAATCATCTTCAATAAAATTCGCGTTGAAATGTCCATTTCTTGAACTCAAAGTTTTTTTAGCTTTTTCTAAGGCAGTTGAGTCAATTTCAATAGCATCTAAAAACAAACCCTTGTTCGTTTGATATTCAGAAGCAACCTGTAAAAAAATTCCATCTCCACAACTTGGCTCTAATATGCAAAGAGATGAGTTATCTTTAAATCGTTTTATAACGTGTTCCCAAACAAATAATGACAATTCTTTTGGCGTATAGTAAGAACCTGTCAATTTATTCACTAGAGCGTCTCTTCGAACATTTTTTTATATTTAAGATACTCTTTAGTTATTCCCCTACAATGGTCATCCAGCTGATTTTTTATAGAAGGATTGCCAGAAAAATTTTCTAATTCCTCAATTAACTGGAATAATAAGTTCTCTAGTTGTTCATATTTCCAGGCTAGTTCATGGCGTCGAAGTCCCAGCTTTAATCGCTCAAACATATAACTTCCAATATTTGTTTTTGGACGAATTTGGCCATTAGGATGTCTTTCAAAATGGTTATCAAAATCTTTATCACAAGGATCAATATATCCTCTACCATCTAATACACTAAGCTCCTCAATTCCAGAGGGCCAATCATCTTTTTTTCCACCATTACAATAAGGGCACGTATAAACAAGATTATTATAGTCGTTTTCAAGATGGGCGAAATATTTTCTAGGACGAAAATGGTCTATGTGAAATCCTCTAGTCCCTCCACAAATGACATCTCGATCATTGCAATAGCCACAACGCATACCAAAGTCTTCACGCAAATAGGGCTTATAAAAAGTATACTTTTTATATATTTTTGTACAGGTTCGAGTTGGAACAGTATTGCGTAAGGGCAACATTTAATTTTCTTGTCCTTTGAGTGCTTTTAAAAGTTCATTTGTAGAATTAAGTAATTCATCTAATCTGCCTACCACTAATTGGCTTTTTTTATCTGGGTGTAGAGCGTTATGATTGTTAAGAGTACTTTCTAGAAATGAATCGAGATTTAGTAGCTCATTTTCTTCAGCTTCGGTTAGTTTTTCTGTATCACTCTTTTTTAGGAGTTCATGAAATCTATCACTCTTTTTTGTCAGCATTGCTTGATAATGGTTGATTTGTATGCGTATTTTTTCAGCGAGTGACACTTGACCTATAGGGTTATCACTAAAAAGGATCTCTTTTGGATATACATAGTTGACATCTTCAATCTCTTGTACTGCATCATCGTCATGAGATGTTAAAATAATACCTGGAAATCCTTTTTTTATTTCCCAGATTTTTTCAAGTAACTGAGTACCTGTGTAATCAATATGATCTTGTACTTCATCTTGATATTCGTTCAATCTGTGATCAGCAACAATAGCTTCGGCTTCTGAACTTAAAAGTTCTTCTACAAATTCGTCTAGGTTGGGTTTAGGCATAAAAGATAAAACATCAAGCGTCGCATGAACATGACGTTGGAATTGACGAATATCACTACTAACCTCATCAATATATGCAACTTTATGTTTTTCCATATCACCTCAACTTGTTAAAAAATTCAATAGACACACCAAAACCAGAACAATTTTTTAGAATTTGTATGGTTCCATTATTTTCTACTACAAGTAATTTTACTAACCACATTCCTAACCCAGTACCTATTTCTTCGCCGGAATGGGGATCCCTTTTTGTCGTTTCAAAAGGTTCAAAAATACTGTCAGGATTTTTAATATCTTTAGATAAACCAGGCCCCGAGTCTTTGTAAGTAAAGATGATATCTGTCCCCCTGGTTTCTACTTTTATAGTAATATTTCTCTCTGGTGATGCCCCTCTATGTATTTGGCAAATGAAAAGTGGTTCTTCCGCACTTTGTGTGAAA
>JAGRCC010000877.1 GCA_020433785.1 Anaerolineae bacterium | reverse complement strand
CCTTGATCGACTATCCGGCGCTGCGAGCCGAACAACACCGCCGACGACAGACCGGCGGGCGGCTGCTTGGCATCGGGCTGGGCTGTTATGTGGAGGTATGCGGCTTTGGTCCGTGGGAGATGGGCCGGGTCGCCATCGATGGGCAGGGGCAGGTAACCATCCTCAGCGGCACCGCGCCGAATGGCCAGGGCCACCATACTACCTGGGCCCAAATTGCGGCCGAAACGCTGCAAATCCCCCTGACCGAGATTACGGTCAAAACCGGCGATACGGAGGTTGTGCCGCGCGGTGTCGGCACCTTTGGCAGCCGCAGCACGCCGGTGGGCGGCAGCGCCGTGCGCGACAACGCCATATCGGTGCGGGAACGCGCCTTGCAGATCGCGGCCCACCTGCTGGAAGCCGCCCCGGAGGATATGGAATTAATGGCCGGCCGGTTTCAGGTGCGCGGCGTGCCCGACCGGAGCCTGACCTGGCGAGACGTGGCCCAGGCCGCTCACAACAACACGCTGCCGGAGGGTTTGCATGGGGAACTCTGCTCCGATCAGGATTTCAAACCGAGGGGCGACACCTATCCTTTCGGGGTGCATGTCTGCGTAGTTGAGGTCGAGGCCGAGACCGGCCATATCGAGATTAAGCGCTACCTGACCGTCGATGACTGCGGCGTGGTCATTAACCCGCTGCTGGCCGAGGGGCAAATCCACGGCGGCATCGCTCAGGGTATTGGTCAGGCCCTTTTTGAAGGCGTGGTTTACGACCAGTTGGGCAACCTGCTGAGCGGATCGCTGCTGGATTACGCCCTGCCCAAGGCGCATTACTTGCCGCCGTACGACACCAACCGGACCGAAACGCCCTCGCCGCACAATGCCCTGGGGGTCAAAGGCATCGGTGAAGCGGCCACCATCGGCTCGACACCGGCCGTGGTCAACGCCGTCATCGACGCCCTGGCGCCCTACGGTATTCGCCATCTGGATATGCCGCTCACAGCGGAGAAAGTTTGGGCGGCGATAAAAGATAGCGCCAAGCCATAACTTGCCCCATCATCTATCCAAAGAATAATCCACCATGAAGGGCATGAAGCGCATGAAGTTTTGTCTTCATGTCCTTCATGTTCTTCATGGTGGATTTCGAGATGAGTGACCGTCATTAATTATGGCCTGAGTACCTCTGGGCGGGCGACGACACGACTAAATGGTCGGTTTGATATTTTGGTTAAGGCAGAACAAGTTTGTCGGGTCGTACTTGTTTTTTAGCGTTACTAACCGGTCATAATTGACGCCGTAAGCCGCCGCAACCCGCTCCTCACCTTCGCTGATGAAGTTGACGTACACACCACCGGTGGCGAACTCACCGGCAGCATCAGACAGTTGGCGGGCCCAGCTGATGCAGGCTTCATCCTGACTGGGATTGTTCCAACGGGCGTGGGCATTGAGGCCGTAGGGCGCGTCTCGATGGGCATAGGCCGTTGCTTGCGGGTCAACTCGACTGACAGCTCCCCCGAGATTAAAGATAAAAATTTCACATTGGGGGCCTGGCAAGCGGTTGGTATAGTCAATCAGGGTGCTAATCAAACCATCGGGCAGTTCGGCAAAGTTGTGAGATCGCCAATAGTTGCGGGCGCTCGGAGTCAGCAGCGGGTCAAAGGCTTGCTGAAAGCCGGCGTAGGGATGGGGCATAATCACATCGGCGATGGGGCTGCCAAACGCTCGCAATGGCTGCAAGGCGCGCTCGCCTTCCGTCATGTCCCCGGCATAGAGCGCGGCGATGACAACGACTTCGGTCCCGTGGACCGCGGCGGGCAAGAACGGCAAGGGCGGCGCCTGACGCATAACCACCCAACAGGCCAGGTCGTCAGGCGCTTGGGCGGTAAAGCTGCGGTAATGTTGCAGGAGCTTTTCGGCGTCTTTAAGGGGATGAATAATTAAGCCGGAGAGAACCTGAGGCCCAACCGGGTGGAGTTGGAACTGAAATGAGGTAACAACCCCAAAATTTCCACCGCCGCCGCGAATGCCCCAGAAAAGATCGGCGTGGTCGCGCTCGTTGGCGGTGACCAGAGCGCCTTCGGCGGTGACAATATCGGCCTCAATAAGGTTATCCACCGTCAGGCCATATTTGCGGCTGAGCCAGCCCAAGCCGCCGCCTAAGGTCAGCCCCGCCACGCCGGTGGTTGAGTTGATGCCGAGCGGAGTGGCCAGGCCAAAGGTCTGGGTCTCGTGATCCATATCCGCCAACGTTGCCCCGGCTTCAACCCGGCAGGTGCGCCCCACCGGATCCACCCGTATCCCACTCATCGGCGAGAGGTCGATCATTAGGCTCCCTTCACCCACCGATTTGCCGGCAACGTTGTGGCCACCGCCCCGCACAGCCAGTAGAAGATCATGCTCGCGGGCGAGCCTAACACTTTGCATTACATCCGAAACCCCGGCACAACGAACGATAAGCGCCGGTTGCCTATCGATGATCGCGTTCCAAATGGTGCGGGTCTCATCATAAGCCGCGTCGCCGGGGGTGACCATGGCCCCGCGCAAACCGGCTCTAAACTTGTCAACTGCGGCCTTGTCAAGGACGGCTTCGCCGCCTGTACGCGTTGTAATTCGTAGTCCTGCCATCAATAAACTCCTTTGTTTACTCGATTGAACATCACCAATAGATAATAAACTTCCTATATCCGTATCTCAGACAAGCATAGGCATCACGCTCCCTTCTTAATCAAAAGGGGTTGATAGAGTTAGGTTGTATCCGTTGGCAAAACTAAACTTACTGGTTTGTTGATGGTGGGTTCACGTCTAAACGACTAAAGGGCAAATGCATTAGTGGGGGCAACTTGGGCCGGTTATTGGGTATTTAAGTGGAGAATTAGGACCGTTTATATTATAGCACAAAGAAGGGGATTTGAGTAGCCGACGCGCAGCAAATCCCAATTTGGAGTTGCCGGCTGAGTCTTGACCTGATTGACAAAGCAAGCTTTGTCGCTCCGGGGCTTTAACCCGCCCGCAGTCACAAGCCATTTGTTTTTTCAAGCGGGGCAACAGGCAGAACCGCCACTGATAAACTCGCATTGCACCGGGGCAATGGGGTAATTTGCCCCGGTCAAAGAGTCGTTTTCAGCCGGTGAAAGGGCCGTTTTCAGCCGGTCAGAGGGTTGCTTTGACCAAGTCGAAGGACTGTTTTCAGCCAGTCAAAGGACTGTTTTCACCAGGTCAACGGGCTGCTTCGACCGGCTGGACTCGGCTGGTTTCAAGCCTAAGTAAACCACATACCGGCTTCCAG
>JAGRCC010000876.1 GCA_020433785.1 Anaerolineae bacterium | reverse complement strand
TACTAGTAGAGGGTTACAAATCACGGTGATTCCTTTGCCTCCACTAGTAGAGGGTTACGAATCACGGTGACGATCATCGTTTTATCTTGCTGCGGCTTGATAGTTGGCCTTAAATACCCGTATCTGCCCCCGGACCTGCTTAGGAGCGTGAATTAAATAACTTGCGCATTTGTATTTGGGTAATGGATAAATAGTGATTGGTAGTTGGCTCGTCAACCCCTAATTATTACTTACCAATACCTAATTACCCGACAGAATTGGGTCAGTTAATTAAATCTCATTATAAACGCTTATTCTCAGGATTTACGAAAAGTCAGGTGACAGTCACTTATTGGTCGTAAATTGGCCTTGAATTAGCCCAAATAGGTCGATTTAGGGCGTCTAAGTGACTGTCACCTTTATAACTGCGTAAGTCCTGATTCTTTTAAAATTGTTTGGTTGCTTTCCTTATCACTATCCCCGTCCGAGTCGTGTTGATTGAGACAATCAGCTAGCTTTTCGGCCAGCACTTGAACGTGGGGTTCGACTACCATGGTGAGGTGTGTACCCGGTACCTCATAGCGCTCGACAGGGCCTATGGCCGACCAGGCTTTGAGCGTGGCTTCATTCTTGGCGGTGGGATCATCGCCGGGATAAAATAGGGTTATCGGCAGCGGAATGACTTCGCGCGCGGTGTAGATCGATGAGGCCAGCATATTGGCCTTAAATACCTCTACCCAGCCTCGTAATTGCTTAGTATCCGTATTGGCCGGGAGTATGTTCATCTGTTCGACACGGTGTTTGATGGTTGACCACTGTTCCTCTAAACTAAGTGCCTCCAGAACTTCCTGAGTAACGCCCAATTCCTGACCTAGAAAAACCTCCACCGTTGTTATAAAACTGAGCAACCATTGGGTTTCATTCCAGTGGGCATAATCTTCTGATCCCTCTGCAAAAGGTGTCGTATCCAGTATTGCCAGCACGGCCACGTGTTGCCCTTGTTGCAAAAGCTGCTGGGCCATCTCAAAGGCCACTTTTCCACCAAAGGAATACCCCCCTAAATAATATGGCCCCGTCGGTTGTACCTGTTGGATCGCCTCAAGGTAATAGGCGGCTATCGCTTCGATGGTCATATAGGGCGGTGTAACGCCATCTAGTCCTTTGGCTTGGAGACCCATAAAGGGGTGCTCCGTATTCATAGAACGGGCCAGATGGTACAGATAGAACATGTCGCTGCCTACTCCGGGCACACAGAAGAAAGGAGGCCGGGAACCGTTGGGCTGAATTGAGGCTAAGGGTGACCACTGTTCTAAGCTCGCTTGTTGACGAAGCAACAAGGCCAAAGCCTCAATCGTTGGGTGTTGGAACAGGGCAGTCAAGGGTAGGTGTTGGTCGAACTGTTGCTGGATGTGGACCATCAACTGAACAGCCAGCAGCGAATGCCCGCCGAGATCAAAGAAACTATCTCGGATACTAATCGAAGGTAAATTGAGAATCGCTTGCCAGATATGAACCAGTTTCTGTTCAAGCGGATCGCGGGGTGGCACGAAATCACCCGTAAGCGATAGCGTCGAGGCCGGCAGCGCTTTACGATCCACTTTGCCGCTGGGCGTTACGGGGAACGCCTCTAAAATTACGACGGCTGCCGGAATCATATAATCCGGTAGCTTTGTTTGTAAGAATTGGCGTAGTTCAGCCGTTAGGAGTCGCTCATCTAGCTCGCCATCATTTTGTGATGAAGCATTGCCAACCGCTAAATTTTGGTTGTTGGTCATCACATAGGCCACAATCCGTTGATCATCCGGTTGGTCTTCGCGCAAAACAACCACACTTTCCAGCACGACAGGATGACGGTTGAGCGTTGTTTCAATTTCGCCCAGCTCGATGCGAAAGCCTCGCAGTTTAACCTGATGGTCAATGCGTCCCAAAAATTCTATATTGCCATCAGACAAATACCGAACTAAATCTCCTGTCTTGTACATTCGGTCCCTCCTATTTTTCTTTATAAGAGAAGGGATAGAAGAAGCGAATGGATTAGGGATGAATCTCTCGCGAGTTAATTCTGGGCGATTGTGATACCCCCGCGCCAGGCAGACACCTCCAATGTATAACTCGCCTGGTATACCGGCAGGCACCGGCTCTTGATACTTATCCAAAATGAAAAGGTGTACATTGGCCAGGGGGCGTCCAATCGACGGGCGGGCTGGCCAATTATGAACCGCGCCGGTTAATCGAAAATCCGTAACCACGTGGCTCTCCGTTGGTCCATAATGGTTGTGCAAGGTGCAGGCTGGTAATTTATGAAATAGATCGGCCACCACCGGCGTGATTTTGAGCGGTTCCCCACATTGAATCACTTCTGTGAGTTGGGTTGGTATCTGTCCGCTTGCCTCAACCGCTTCAGCCAGTTGCTGTAACAGGACAAAGGGCAGGAAAAAGCGTTCAATGGAATGGCTAATGAGAAATGTCAATAATCGTTGACGTTCTTGGCGCATGGTTTCGGGTACCAATACTAACGTGCCGCCGGCCAGCCAGGGAGCAAAAATTTCTTGAAAAGAGACATCGAAGCTTAAAGGGGTTGATTGGAGCGTTCTTGCCCCGGCAGCAAAGGTGGGCTGCCTTACTTGCCAATTCAATAGATTGACCAACGGGTAATGCGGCATCGCCACACCTTTA
Organism: Anaerolineae bacterium; assembly: GCA_020433785.1. Next base: position 4,390 of record JAGRCC010000876.1, on the reverse strand, counting down.
GGGAGACCGGTTGAGCCAGAAGTGTAAATGACATAAGCCAGAGCTTCATCTGCCACGTTGCCGGGTATGGGGGTTCCTGCGGCTTGCGCGATGATAGGCCAATCCGTATCTAGATAAATCACCATAGGTTTATGGCTTGCCGGATGACTACCGTTTGTAAGCAGACCGGAAACTTTTAACTGCAAGGCCTGACCGGTTAGCAAAACCGGAACTTGCGCATCTGCCAACATAAAGGCCAGCCGTTCTTCGGGATAGCTGGGATCGAGGGGGACATAAGCCCCACCGGCTTTGAGAATACCCAGCAGGCCAATGAGCATCTCCACCGAACGGTTGAGGCAGAGACCGACCAAGGTATCGGGGCCAACGCCCAGCGATTGCAGATAATGAGCCAGTTGGTTGGCCCGGGAATTTAGTTCGGCGTAAGTTACATGTTGGTCGAAAAAGACAGCGGCTATGGCGTCAGGGGTGCGCTCGGCTTGGGTCTCGAACAAGTGATGGATGCATTGATCGGGGGGATAATCGCTTTCGGTTGCATTCCAATCGAGCAGGAGTTGACGGCGTTCGGGGTCGGTCAACAAGGGCAGTTGGGCAATCGAGCGGTCCGGGTTATCGATGATGGCGGCCAACAACGTCTGGAAATGCCCGCTCATCCGCTCGATGGTGGCCGGCTCAAAGAGAGCGGTGTTGTATTCCCAGATGCCGACCAGTCCTTGCTCCGTCGGCTCCATCGTCAGGGTCAGGTCGAATTTGGCGATGGGGAACTGAACGGTCAGGGGACTAATCTCCAAACCCGGCAAGGAAAGGGCTGGTTGAGGCATATTCTGCCAGATGAACATGACCTGGAACAAAGGGGAGTGGCTCAGATGGCGCTCCGGCTGAACGGCATCGACCAATCGCTCAAAGGGCAGGGCTTGATGCTCATAGGCATCTTGGCTGGTTTGCTTGATTTGGTCCAGCAGGGCGAGGAAGGTCGGGTCGCCGCTCAGGTCAGAGCGGAAAGGCAGGGTGTTGACAAAGAAGCCAATTAGACTTTCCAACTCAGGACGGGTGCGGTTGGCAATGGGCGAGCCGACGACGAGGTCGGTTTGACCGCTGTAGCGGAATAGCAGAGTCTTGAAGGCAGCCAACAGGGTCATAAACAGGGTAGCACCCTGCTGGTGGCTGAGGGTTTCAAGTTTCTGGCTTAGTTCGGGCGGCAAGGTAAAGGAAAGGTGTGCTCCTTGGTAGGTTGCCTGCGGTGGACGGGGGTGGTCGGTCGGTAGGGCCAGCAGGGGTGGAGTCTGGGCAAAGCGATTTTGCCAGTAGGCCAGGTGCTCAGCCAGAGCCTGCTGAGCCGGGGGTTGGTGCTGCCAGGCGGCAAAGTCGGCATATTGGAGGGGCAAGGTAGGCAGGGCGGCGACCTTCTCTTGGCAGAAGGCCTGATACAGGGCGGTCACCTCGGCTATCAGCACGCTGCTGGACCAGCCATCGGCAGCGATGTGATGCATGGTCAGCAGTAACACGACCTCGGTCTGGCTCAGCCATAGCAAGCTGGCTCGCAGCATCAAGTCCCGGCTTAGGTCGAAGGGACGGAGTGCCTCGGCTTCGGCCAGGTGGGTGACCTGGCGGGTCTGCTTCTCAGCCGACAGGTGCTGCAAATCGACCAAAGGTAAGAACAAACTGACCTGGTCGTGGATGATTTGTTGAGCCTGACCGGCAGGGTTGTGGAAGGTAGTACGCAGGACCTCGTGACGCTGAATGATAGCGTTGAGTGCTTGTGACAAAGCAGGCATATTAACCGGCCCGGTGAGCTTGAGGGCCGTCGGCAGGTTGTAGGTAGCATTGGCTCCTTCCAGTTGGTCCAGGAACCACAAGCGTTGTTGGGCAAAGGAGAGGGGCAGCGGTTGGGTCCGGTCAGCCGGTTCAATCGGGGGCAGGTCGGTCTGTCTGGCTTGGGTGACCGTTTCAGCTAAGGCCGCGATGGTGGGTTGTTCAAAGAGGCGGCGTAAAGGCAACTCAATCTGGAAGTGATGACGAATACGGGAGACTACCTGAGTGGCCAGCAGCGAATGACCGCCCAGGTCAAAGAAGTTGTCCTCGACCCCGACCGGTTCTACCCTCAGCACTTCGGCCCAGATGGCGGCCAAGGTCATCTCGGTGGGTGTTCGGGGCGAGACATAATTTGCGGGTGCGTGTTGCTCAGGCGTAGGCAAGGCGCGACGGTCCACCTTGCCGTTGGGGGTCAGAGGCAAAGTCGGCAAGACCACGATGGCGGTCGGAACCATGTACTCCGGCAGTTTCGTCTGCAAGAAACGCCGCAACGCTGTTGTCAATGAGGCGTCATCGGTAAATAGTTGGCTTTCTTCATCAAGAGCTCCTGAAGGTTGCTCTCTAACCACATAGGCTACCAGCCGCTTGTCTCCCCCTCTATCTTCACGGGCGATGACCACACTATTTTGGATAGCAGGATAGTGTCTCAGTACCGCTTCGATTTCTCCTAGCTCGATCCGATAACCACGGATTTTGACCTGAAAATCGACCCGACCGAGAAATTCAATATGACCATCAGGCCGGTAGCGAGCGAGGTCGCCTGTTTTATAGAGCCGATCCTCACCGAAAGGATTGGGGACGAATCTTTCGGCTGTTAACGCCGGTCGATGGTGATAGCCTCGGGCAACCTGTACCCCGCCGATATAGAGTTCGCCCGACACGCCGATAGGCACCGGCTCAAATTGATGGTCCAGGATATACATCGGCGTGTTGGCAAGGGGGTGCCCCAGATAGATTTGGGATGGATCAGCAGGTACCTGACCTGCACTCGACCAGATGGTCGTCTCGGTTGGACCATACATATTCCAAAGTTGTCTCACGTTTACCAGCAGCCGCCGAGCTAAATCGAGGCTCAAAGCCTCGCCTCCACACAGCGCTCGGAACGATTTGTGTTCCGTCCAACCGGCCTCTAAAAGGAGTTGCCAGGTGGCGGGAGTAGCTTGCATCACGTTCGCTCCAGAGGCGTTGATAAGCTCGCCCAGTGCCTCGCCATCGGTTGTTACCCTCTGGCTGGCAATGATGACTTTAGCCCCCACAATCAAGGGCAGGTAGAGTTCCAAAGCCGCAATATCAAAAGAAAGCGTCGTGACGGACAGCAGAATATCCGAACTTTGCAGGCCGGGTTGCCGCTGCATAGTTAGCAAAAAGTTGGTCAAGGCCTGATGAGGAATTTGAACTCCTTTGGGGCGACCGGTAGAGCCGGACGTATAGATGGTGTAGGCCAACTGGTTGGGATACGTTGGGGTTTTCGGATTAGTTGTTGGGATTTGATTGAGTTGGTTTGAGATGGTATCCAAATCGATGCTCAGCTGCTGCTCATTGCCGGTAACTTGTTGAATGGGGATGAGGCGTGCAGAAGGTCCGATGACAAATAGTACGTGAGCATCTTGAAGGATGGTGGCGTTTCTTTCCGAAGGATGCGTAGGGTCGAGGGGGACATAAGCCCCGCCGGCTTTGAGAACACCCAGCAGGCACGTGACCATCTCTAAGGACCGGTCCATACAGATGCCAACGAGCGTTTCGGGGCCAGCGCCCAGCGATTGCAGATAATGAGCCAGTTGGTTGGCTCGCCGGTTGAGTTGGGCATAGGTCAGATGTTGGTCTTCATAGATGACCGCCACGGCGTCAGGGGTGCGCTCGGCTTGGGCCTCGAACAAGTGATGGATGCACTGATCGGAGGGATAATCGCTCCCGGTTGCATTCCAATCGAGCAGGAGTTGACGGCGTTCGGGGTCGGTCAACAAGGGCAGTTGGGCAATCGAGCGGTCCGGTTTATCGGTGATGGCGGCCAACAACGTTTGGAAATGCCCGCTCATCCGCGCGATGGTGGCCGGTTCAAAGAGAGCGGTGTTGTATTCCCAGGTGCCGACCAGTCCTTGCTCCGTCGGCTCCATCGTCAGGGTCAGGTCGAATTTGGCAATGGGGAATTGAACGGTCAGGGAACTAATCGCCAGTTCCGGCAAGCTCAGGGCAGGTTGAGGCATATTCTGCCAGATGAACATGACCTGGAACAAAGGGGAGTGGCTCAGATGGCGTTCCGGCTGAACGGCATCGACCAACTGCTCAAAGGGCAGGGCCTGATGCTCGTAGGCATCTTGGCTGGTTTGCTTGATTTGGCCCAGCAGGGCGAGGAAGGAAGGGTCGCCGCTCAGGTTGGAACGGAAGGGCAGGGTGTTGACAAAGAAGCCGATTAGACTTTCCAGCTCAGGCCGAGTGCGGTTGGCAATGGGCGAGCCGATGACCAGGTCAGTTTGACCGCTGTAGCGGAATAGCAGAGTCTTGAAGGCTGCCAACAGGGTCATAAACAGGGTAGCACCCTGCTGGTGGCTGAGGGTTTCAAGTTTCTGGCTTAGTTCGGGCG
>JAGRCC010000875.1:674-3587 GCA_020433785.1 Anaerolineae bacterium | reverse complement strand
ATATTATTCACCGGGTTGGCCGTGATGATTAAGGTTACCTTACAAGAAAAAACGCCGACGCCTTTCCATTTCAAATCGACGGCCAGAGCTCACGGCTGGGTCATGCTGCGCCCGTTTGACTGGAATGAAAACGCCATTCAGCTAAGCCGTCTCCACCAACTCCGCAGTGGTCAGGTGGTACGGTTGGGCATGAGCGAGCAGACCGGCGCGATCCAGATCGAGGTGGAAGCCGCGCAGCCGCTGACTCCCGCCGAAGAGGCCGAGATTCGCCAGGCCGTGCGCCGCATGCTCCGCCTCGATGAAGACCTCAGCGAATTTCACGCCTTTTGCACCGAACTCGATGGGTGGCAGTTGAGGCTGGAACCCGGCGGCGGGCGATTGCTCCGCTGTGCCACGTTATTTGAAGATATTGTCTACACGCTCTGCACAACTAATATTAATTGGTCGGGCACCATTCGCATGGTTGCCCGGTTGGTTACGGCTCTGGGCCGGCCACTACCGGGCGACAGCGACAGCCTCGCTTTTCCCAGCCCGGCCGACATCGCAGCCACCACGCCGGAATTTCTGAAACTGGAGACAGGCCTGGGCTATCGCAGCCCGTATGTGTGGGAATTAGCTGTCGCCGTGGCCGAGGATCGGCTGGATTTAGCCGGTTTCGAAGATCCCGACAAGCCAACTAAAGAGGTACTGGCCGAACTGAACCGCCTGAAAGGGGTTGGTCCTTATGCCGCCGCCACCATCCTGATGATTCTGGGTCGCTACGAACATTTGGCCATCGACAGCGAAATGCGCTCGTTCGTATCGAAAAAATATTTTGGCGGCGAGCCCGTCACTCATGGGCAAATTCAAAATATCTACGCGCCGTGGGGCCGGTGGCAATATCTGGCTTACTGGTTCGATATGCCGCCTGAGTGATACATAGAATGTAGGACGTGGAACGTGGGACGTACGCTGCCTACGCTACGTTCCATGTCCCACTTTCCACGCTAACGTTATTAATACCCGAAACTTTTTTACCTCGTCCCTCTCTTTTGTATGCTACCCTACAGAGAACCACCACGCCGCCTGATAAAATTGTCGTCAGGAACAAAAGTTATCGGAGCGACAAAGCAAGCTTTGTCGCTCCAGATTTTGGAGGCAGCCCATGAAGCGCTATTTAGTCGTAATCGGTCTGATGTTGATGATGCTGGCGGTAGCTGCGGCGCAGTGCAGCACTGCCAGGTCCAATCAAACCCAGGTCTTAGCCCCGGTGGAATCATTAGCGGCAACTTCCATTAATAATAATGAAGAAGCGCTCGAGAACGGTGACGAAGAGCGGGCTGGGGTAGCCTCAAATACGGATAGCTCAGCTACGGAGAACGAACCGGAGCCTGTGACCGGCGGCAGCGAATCACCCGCTGCTGATGACGCCCTAGCACACGGCGCCGACGCTGCCTGCGAGGATCCTTTTGTCGGTGTTGGCTCGGCCAATCTGCGCTTTTACACGGGCGTCTGGACGGCGGAGCAGTTGGCCCGCATGGGAGGAGAAGATATTGTCAAACCGGACAGCGGCCTGGCTACGAATTTCTGCCTGCACAACGTCGATTACCGGGAGATCTTATCCGGCGGGCCACCGCCCGATGGTATCCCACCTATCGACAACCCCAACTTCGACACCATGGCCGAGGGTAATACCTGGCTAAGTGACAATCACCCGGTCATCGCTCTGGTGGTCGGCGGCGAGGCCCGAGCCTATCCGTTAGGAATTTTGACTCGCCATGAGATCGTCAATGACGAGATCGCCGGGGTGCCGGTAGCGGTCACCTTTTGCCCGTTGTGCAACGCAGGCATCGTCTTCAACCGTGAGGCCAATGGCGAGGTGCTGCGATTTGGCGTGTCCGGCAACCTGCGCAACAGCGATTTGGTGATGTGGGATAACCAGACGCTCTCCTGGTGGCAGCAGTTCACCGGCGAGGCTATCGTCGGCCAGATGACCGGTACACAGTTGGACATTATTCCGGCTCAGATGGTCGCCTGGCGGGATTTCAAAGTGGCCTATCCTGATGGGGTGGTCCTGTCTAACAACGGCCGCAATTACGATGTGAACCCGTATGCCGGTTACGACTCGTCGAGCCAACCCTTCCTATTTAGAGATCGGAGCGGCCAGCCGGCAGCGCCCGATCCGCGTCTGCCGGCCCTGGAACGTGTGCTGGGCTACGCGGCAGGCGACACCGCCGTCGCTTACCCGCTGTCAACCATCGCCGCCGCAGGGGTCATCGCCAATACTATCGATGGGCAAGATGTGGTGATCTTCTATGAACCGGGAGCGGCGTCGGCCCTGGATGACACCAGCATTTCAGCCTCGCGAGAAGTCGGCGCGGCAGCGATGTTCAGCCCGCAGGTCAAAGGGCGGTCGCTGACGTTCGATTACAACGACGGGATCATCACCGACCACGAAACCGGCAGCGAGTGGAATATCTTCGGTCGGGCCATCAGCGGCGCATTGGCCGGCGCTCAACTGGAGCCAATGGTAAGCCACACCCATTTTTGGTTTGCCTGGGCCGCTTTTAGGCCGGATACGTTAGTTTATAAGGAGCCGGGACATTAGGGTTAGAAATTAAAGAAGGTTATAAAGTGGGTAACATTCGACTACGAAAAAGCGGGTATCGATTCCATGAAACCAACTCTCAAGGTCTTTGTTGCTGAACACTGCTCCGGCTACGACGCAGCTTTAGCGATTGTGGCCATTATAAAACACGATTATTCACAAGCCTTCACTGTTGAACTGGTCCATATAACGGACGCCCAAGCCGACATTCCGGATCGAGTTTTTGCCACACCAACCTATATGCTGGATAATCAAATCGTCTCGTTGGGAAATCCCCGGCTGGAAGATATTACCCAATGGATTCAGAAAAGTACGGTGTATCCATC
>JAGRCC010000875.1:0-636 GCA_020433785.1 Anaerolineae bacterium | reverse complement strand
TGAATATGGCTCTATTAGACACTGATAAGAAAATTAACTATCTCAGAATGGTCGATATCTTTCAAGATTTGTCCAAGGAAGAGATGCAAGAGATGGACCGGACGACGACCATGAGCACCTGCCGGCGGGGAAAAATCTTTTATCAGCCGGAAGATACCAGCGAAGTTTTGTTTATCCTCAAAAAGGGTCGGGTTCAACTCTACCGACTGTCACCTGAGGGCAAGAAGTTGGTCATCAGTACTATTGGGCCGGGGTCTATCTTTGGCGAAATGGGGATTATGGGGCAAGGGATGCACAACGCCTTTGCCGAAGCCGTGAACGACTGTTTGCTATGCGTTATGAGTCGCAGTGATGTCGAGCGGTTGATTCTCAATAAACCGCCGGTGGCCTTACGAATAATGAACGTGATGGCCCAACGGCTAAGCCAGGCGGAAGCGCAGTTAGAAGATTTGGCCTTCAAAAGCATCCCGGCTCGACTGGCGCTGCTGCTGCTCCGGCTGCGAGACGAGCAAGGCAGCGACCATATCTACGGTTTCACCCACCAAGACCTGGCCGACGCGATTGGCACCTACCGCGAGACCGCCACCCAAACCCTCAATGAATTTAAGGCTAACCACCTCATCGACATCAGCCGCA
>JAGRCC010000874.1 GCA_020433785.1 Anaerolineae bacterium | reverse complement strand
CCAATCGAGGCCGGCGACAAGCGGCCCGGCTAGCCGAACGGCTGGCCGAGGAAACGGCCATTCAGGAAATCATTACCAGCCCGCTGTCTCGAGCCGCCACTACGGCTGAGATCATCGGCGCGGTTTTGGGGCTGCCCATCCGGTACGATGATCGGCTTAAGGAGTATAACTTTGGCCCAATTGAAGGGCTAACCAAGGCCGAAATTAAGGTGCAGTTTCCGTTGGTTTGGGCGGCCTGGCAGCTCAATGAGTTTTGGGAGCCGCTACCTGGCGAGGAAGGCGAGCACACCTTTGAACAGCGCATTAAAGGGGCCATGACGGATATTATCAACAGCCTAGCTGAAGAAGCCGCCGTGGCCGTGGTGATGCACGGCGGGGCGATGAATACGTGTGTGCGTTCTTGGCTGGGGATCAAAGAGCGCGGCTGGCGAACATTTGCCTTTGACAACGCTTCGGTCAACCTGGTTCAACTTCAAGCCAAAGTTTTGCCGGGGCCAGATGATGATCCGGATGAGGAAGCGTTTCGGATGCTGGGGTTTATCGAGCAGGGCGAGCAGGTTGAGTATAATTACCGGATGATATTGCTTAATGATGTTTCGCATTTGGGCAGCCTTATGGGCAGCCGGCCGACTTGGTTCAGCGGACCTTGGTCACCAAAAACTTAACTATACCGAGATTAGTTTGAAACCGAAACTTTTAAGAATGACGGGATGTCATGCCCGAATGTCGTTATCGGGCATCCAGCGGGGTCTTTAAATGTGGATTCCCGCTAAAAGCGTGCGGGAATGACCTCTCAAAAGTTTCGGTCTCATTCTGGTTTCAGTATATATATATAACGTCAAGGAGGATAAAAGGTTCAATTGATTAAATTTACATCGTTTCAAGCAGCCAACGCCGATGCGGTGTGCCAAGCGATTGTGGGTCATATTGCTCAGCAACTTGATATTCAAATGAAGTTTGTCAATGATATCACCTACAGCGAACGACATCGACAATTTGATGCCGGAGAAATAGCCGGCGGTTGGATCTGCGGTTTACCTTATGTTCAAAAGGTCGATACCCAGCAGGCTAAACTTGACCTTTTGGGCGCGCCGGTCATGCAAAAGCCCCGCTACCAAAATCAACCTGTTTATTTTTCAGATGTGGTCGTCCACCGGGACAGTAATTTTTATTCGTTTGCCGATCTGCAAGGCGCTTCTTGGGCTTTTAACGAGGTTGGCTCCCAATCCGGTTATAATCTTACGCGCTATCATCTGGCTAATTTAGGCTTTACCTCAGGCTATTTTAGCCGGGCGATCCAATCGGGGGCGCACCAAACGTCGCTCAATATGGTGCTTGATAAAACGGTTGATGCGTCAGCCATCGATAGTACGGTGTTGGAGACAGAAGTGATTCTCCGCCCGGAGATTAGTCGAGAGCTGCGAATAGTGGAGCGCCTGGGCCCCAGCCCGATGCCGCCCTGGGTTATCTCCAAAGGCGTCCCGGAGGACATTCGCGATGCCATTAAAGAAGCCATGATATCAATGCACTTAATACCGATTGGGCAGGCCATTCTGGCCGGCGGGCAAATCAAACGAATAGCTCAAGTGTATGATCAAGATTATGATCTCATTCGCCAAATGGCTCAAGTGGCCGAATCGGTAACTTTGTAGCCTAGCCGAAATCACCCTCAAGTTGAGTAAAATAAAAAAAGCTGAGGACATATCCCCAGCTTTTTTATCGTTATTCGGTATAGCAATTAGACCGGCATAGCCGCCTGTTCTTCAAACTGCGCTTCCTCGGTGGAACCGGACAGCGCCGTGGTAGATGACTCGCCGGCGGTGATGGCGTCTTTGACCATATCAAAGTAGCCGGTGCCGACTTCACGCTGGTGCTTCACGGCCGTGTAACCGATGGCTTCGCTGTCAAACTCTTTTGTTTGTAGTTCAACATAAGCCGACATGCCTCGATCACGATAACCGGTGGCCAGTTCAAACATAGACATATTTAACGCGTGGAACCCGGCCAGCGTAATGAATTGGAATTTATAGCCCATCGCGCCCAACTCTCGCTGGAATTTGGCGATGGTGGCTTCATCCAGGTGACGACTCCAGTTGAAGGAAGGTGAGCAGTTATAAGCCAACATCTTGCCGGGGAACTGCGCATGGATACTTTCCGCAAACTTACGAGCATCTTCCAGGTTGGGGGTTGAGGTTTCACACCAGATCAAATCGGCGTAAGGCGCATAGGATAGACCACGAGCAATGGCGGCATCTAACCCAGCCTTAACGTTAAAGAACCCTTCAGATGTTCGTTCGCCATGAATAAACGGCTGGTCACGCGGGTCAATATCGCTGGTCAAAAGTTTGGCGCTATCGGCATCGGTTCGGGCCACCAGCAAGGTGGGGACGCCCATGGTGTCGGCGGCCAAGCGAGCCGCGTTGAGGATGTTAATGAATTGGCTGGTTGGAACCAAAACTTTGCCGCCCATATGGCCGCATTTCTTTTCAGAGGCTAATTGGTCTTCAAAGTGAACCCCGGAGGCGCCGGCTTCGATCATCGCTTTCATCAGTTCAAAGGCGTTGAGGGGGCCGCCAAAGCCCGCTTCAGCATCGGCTACGATGGGGGCAAACCAATAGGTATCGTCTTTACCTTCGGAATGGTGAATTTGATCGGCGCGCTGAAGTGTTTGGTTAATTCGCTTCACCAGTTGCGGCGCGCTGTTGGCCGGATAGAGACTTTGATCGGGGTACATTTGGCCGGCCACATTGGCATCGGCAGCCACTTGCCAACCGCTAAGATAGATAGCTTTTAAGCCGGCTTTGACCATTTGCATGGCCTGATTGCCGGTGAGTGCTCCCAGAGCATTGACATAATCTTCTGAATGTAACAGATCCCACAGACGCCCTGCCCCTAACTGCGCCAACGTATATTCAATTTGAACCGAGCCACGCAGATTGACGACATCTTCGGCACTATACGTGCGTTCGATGCCTTGCCAACGCGGCTCGGTAGCCCAGGCTTCTTCAAGCATTTTAATTTGTTGTTGTCTATCGGTCATGTGATTACCCCCATGTAGATTTAATCT
>JAGRCC010000873.1 GCA_020433785.1 Anaerolineae bacterium | reverse complement strand
GCGGCCAACTGACCCACTTCACCGCCATCCAACGCGAGATCACCGACCTGAAGCAAGCCGAGGCCCAGCACGAACAGCAACTGCGCTACGCCCAGGCATTGGCCCGCTGTTCCCAAACGCTGTTGGTCCCCGGCGGCACTGATGTGGAAAATCTCAATATATTGAATACGGCTCTGGCCCATTTGATGGAAGGCGTCCGGGTTTCTCGAGCTTGTCTATTCCAAAATCTACACGACCCTGACCGTGGTTTTTGTTCCAGTATGGTGGCTGAGGCCACAGCCCCGCATATAAAGCCAAATTTACACCAACCGGCGTCCCAAAAGATCCCCTGGTCTCTCCTTCCGGAGGAAAATCGCCGGATTTTGGAGTCTGGCCGACCACTGGGCGGGCCCACTACGAGACTGTTCGCCACGGTACCGGACTTTCTACAGCGATTGCACGAAGACTCTATTCTTTCCGTCCAATTTTTCCCCATCCATTTCGGCGATCTGTGGTGGGGATACGTCGGCTTTGACGATTGTAATGTTCCGCGAGAATGGGACGAACGGGAAGTTCTGCTGCTGGGTACTGCCGCCGAGATGATCGGCAACGTGTTGCAACGTTGGCAGGCCGAGCAGTCGCTGCGGACAGCGAATTTTCGGCTGAGCATTCTCCACCGGGCGACACACCTGGTGGCGGCGGCTAAACTGGACTTGCAGCAGATTTATCGCGAGATCCATGCTGCCGTAAGCCGGTTGATGCCGGCGGAAGTGTTCATGGTCGAATTGATTTATGAGCATTTAGGGGAAGGCGAGACCGTTTATATGATCGATCGCGGTGGATGTTGGCCCAATTATCAGTATGAACTGGCTCCCTCGTTTGCCGGTTACATGCTGCGCCGGGGCCATTCGCTGCGCATTGACGACTTTAGCCAATTTCCTGAGGCAGAGTACAAATTTGAAATCGTGGGCGATCCGGAAGATACTCATTCCGGTCTGGCGGTGCTGCTGCACGGGCGAGAACGAGTTTTGGGCGTGTTATTTGTTCAGAGCTATGAGCGCGAGGCTTACACGGCGGCCGATCTGGAAATGCTGGAACTGCTGGCCGGCCAGGCGGCGATTACCCTGGAAAATGTGCAGCTTTATCAACAAGCCCAAAAGGTCGCCATCGATGAGGAGCGCCATCGATTGGCCCGTGAGCTGCACGACGCGGTCACCCAAACGCTTTTTTCAGCCAGCCTGATCGCCGAGGCGCTGCCCGAGGCCTGGGAGCGAGACCCGGCCAAGGGTCGATACGGCCTGACTGAGCTGCGCCAATTGACCCGCAGCGCCCTGGCCGAGATGCGGACGCTGCTGTTAGAGCTGCGGCCGGCCTCATTGACCGAAAAACCCCTGGCCGACAGCCTAAAGCACCTGAGTGAAGCCATGCTGCGGCGGTTCAAGATCCCGTTTGAATTAACGGTGGAAGGCAACAGCCTGCTGCCGCCGGACCTGCAAGTGACTGTCTATCGCATCACCCAAGAAGCCCTTAATAATATCGTCAAACACGCGGATGCCGGGCAGGTCACCATTCATTTGCACTGCCGGCCTGATTGGGTTGAACTGACCATTCACGACGATGGGCTGGGCTTCGACCCCGAAGCAGCGCCACCCGGCCACTTGGGCCTGGGTATTATGCGCGAACGGGCCGAAGCCGTGGGCGCCCTGTTAACTATTGACAGCGGGCCCGGCCGAGGTACACAGCTTCACCTGATTTGGACAAAACCATAGATGTGTATAAACTAAGATCTCCATCGATTTCTTCCAAACAAATTTTTAATGTCGCGGAGCAACAAAGCTTGCTTTGTCACTCACGGTCAGATCACAGTAAACTGATGCTCCAGACCATGCCTTTAAGGAAGGATTGCCAATAATGAGCGATGCAGCACCCATTCGGGTTTTGGTTGTCGATGACCATGCAGTCGTTCGGGGTGGGATAAAGTTCTTTCTGTCCACCATTGATGATATTGAGCTGGTTGGGGAAGCCAACAGCGGCGAAACGGCCACTGCCAGGTGCGACGAGCTTCAGCCGGATGTTGTTTTGATGGATATGATCATGCCGGGTCAGGGAGGTATTGCCGCCACCCGCACCATTTGTGAACGACACCCCCACATCCGTGTTATTGCCTTAACCAGCTATGCCGACAATGATCTGGTCCACAATGTGCTGCAGGCCGGAGCCACCAGTTACTTGATGAAAGATGTTCCGCCCCATGAATTGGCGGCGGCTATTCGAGCCTCTTACGCCGGCCGGGCCACACTGGCCTCGGAAGCCGCCGAGGCCTTAATCCAGCAAGTGGTACTGAACAAAAAGACGCAGATCAACACCAACTTAACTGATCGAGAGATAGCGGTTCTAAATTTCATGGGCGGGGGTCTGAGCAACAAACAAATTGCTCAGCAGATGAACCTTAGCCCTAATACCATCCGCTCTCATGTCAGTAGTATTTTAACCAAATTGGAGGCGACCAATCGGACTGAAGCGGTTCGGCTGGCTATTCAACACAATTTGCTCCCCCAATAACCCATCACGACCATCCATTTGTATGAGAACCCTCTGCGACATAAAGATGAGAAAAAAAGATCCGGTTGGACGACAAGATTAGCTGCAAGTGGTAGATGTATCTACCGTTATTTACCCTTAAAATAGAGGGGAGTGAGTCCAGCGAGGTGAACTTGTGCGTACGTACATTGTCGCGGATCAACCCCAGCTACGGTCAGCCATCCAGTTTCTTTTAGATTATCAACCCCATATCAACGTCGTCGACAGTATTGACCCAAAGCGGATTATCCTGGCTCAAATCGAGGCAGCGCAGCCGGAGTTGATCCTGTTAGATTGGGACATGTTTGGTCAGGCCACAATCGAACTTTTAACGACGTTGTGCCGGGCTAAGCAACGGCCCAGAGTCTTGGTGATAAGTTTCCGGCCCGAAGTTGAACAGGTCGCGTTACAAGCCGGGGCGGATGTTTTTATTTGCAAAAGTGACTCTCCAGAGAGGCTTATTGACATTCTGCGTAAATTTGTTGAGGAGGAGACCAAACTCTAAAGACGATCGTTTTCATGTTTCAGGGTATTGCTGTGCTATCTGAAAACATATCAATGTTGATTCAGCCGGCGGCACAAAGGTTAATTAAAATGTTTTGATGGCAAAAGGAGAATGAACTATGAGTATTTTAGTCTGGATTATTTTTGGGGCGCTGGCCGGGTGGGTAGCCCATCTACTGACCGGGCGCGGCGGCGGACTGATCACCAATATTATCGTGGGCATCGTCGGCGCATTTATCGGCGGCTTCTTAATGAATATTGTCGGCGGTGGGGGAGTCACCGGCTTTAACCTCTATAGCTTCATTGTAGCCGTACTGGGGGCTGTTGTGCTATTGGTCGTGTTGGGATTGATTCAGCGCTAGCTGGAACGACACCATCCAAATTGATAATTTAGAAACCACTTGTGGATAGAGGGACAATTGAATAACGATCAAAGCCACAGCGCCTCATCGCTTAGGCTCATCGAGCGCGATCTGTATCTGCCCGGCCGTGAACGGGCTATCCGGCTGCGGCCAACCGAGGCCAGCTTATTGGCCACGCTGCTGCGGTACTCGAACCAGATCGTGAGCCGGGCTACCTTGATGCGCGAAGTATGGCAGACGGATTTTTTGGATGATACACGCACGCTGGATGTTCACATCCATTGGCTGCGCCGCAAAATTGAAGACAACCCCAACCGACCCCGCCGACTGGTAACCGTGAAAGGCGTGGGGTACTGTTTAATGGTTGAGAGTAAACGCCAAAAGGGACCTCAATGAGCGCGAAAATACTAACTGTAGATAGTGGGACCGATATCCGTCACTTGATAGAGGTCCGGCTAAAGAAAGCAGGCTATCAGGTTGTGACGGCGGCCAATGGCGACGACGCGGTTCAACTGGCCCTAACGGAACAGCCTGATGTCGTAATCAGCGGTGTACGCCTACCCGGCTTAGACGGCTTGACTGTGACGCGTCGTTTGAAAGCCCAGCCGAACGCCCCCTTAGTGATCCTGCTGTCCATCTTGGGCGGCGATCACGACATCGCCGCCGGGTTTGAGGCCGGCGCCGACGACTACTTGACCAAACCGTTCTCGCCGTTGGTGCTGATTGAACGGGTTCGGGTCAATCTCATTCGGGCCGGACGGGCCGCATCTCTCCCCTTAGCCGATAGGGAGGCGGCCGACGAATG
The DNA here is from genome assembly GCA_020433785.1 of Anaerolineae bacterium. Next base: position 1,226 of record JAGRCC010000873.1, on the reverse strand, counting down.
ACTGAGGCTACGCTCACCCATTCCGCCCATCACGGCTATTGGCAGGCTCAAGGGTTGATCGAGCAGCAGTTGAGCCATTTTCACGCCGCCGTTGAAAAACAGGATATCGAAACCCTCCGCCGCGCCTTTTATCGGCTGGCCACTTACCACGGTCGCACGCTGCACATTCTCAACACCGCCCTACACAGTCCCAATGACGCCCTGGCCCAGAGCGCCCTGCACAACCTGATGGCCCTGCATCGGGCGCTCGTCCAAATGCACCGTATCGATCCCGACGCCGTCCCTCTGGCAATGGTCTTACCGCAGGCCGAACGAGAAACGTTTCTGCGCGACCTGATCGTGCGTGTTCTCAACGAAAGCAGCGATATGCTGTCGGTTAAGGAGATCGCCGGCCGGGTGCTTCACCTGGACATCCTGGCGCAGGTCACGGAAAAAGAGGTTCTTCACCACCTGAAGGGATTGGTTCACTCCACTTATATCTATCGCAGTGATGGTCGCTACGCCCGCACCCAGCGCCCCTACGCCGAACTGGATTGGAACGTGCTTAGCCTGCGCGCCTTAACCGGCGACGATCTTTATCCCCGCCTGGCCGCCGCCGGATACGCCGGGCTAACCGATGTTGATGATAAACCCGACGCGTTTCAGGTACTGTTCGAGCCGTTCACCGGCCTGACCGACCCCACCACCGCCCGCCTATTTGTGGAAACCGTCCGCACGCTGTTAACCACAACCGCCGCCGAAACCACAGTCTGGCGGTCCACCGACCTGATCCACTCGCCCTATCCGCGCCCCTACCAGCGAGCGGCGTTCAGTGTGTTTCAGCACGGCGGCTACCAGGGGCAAGTCATCGAAGCGCCGACCGGCAGCGGCAAAACGCTGATTGGCATGCTCTGTATTCAGGATTGGCTGCGGGCGCTGCATCGCGGGCAGTCGATTTTGGTGCTGGTTCCCACCAGCAATTACCAGCAGCAGTGGGCCGGTGAGCTGTGTTATTTGCCTATCGGCTTGAAGTTGACCCCGGAGATTATCTTCGCCGGCTCGCCGATGCAGTTGTACCGCTACGTTATCCGCACCGGCGATCGACCCGCGATTGTGCTAACCACCTACGCGGCGCTGTCCCAGTTTGGCTCGCCTTCCGGTAAAGGCGGCTTCGACGCCGCCTCGGTCGAAATGTTCTTGCAAGGTGCTAATATTAAATATGTCATTCTGGATGAAATTCACAAAGT
>JAGRCC010000075.1 GCA_020433785.1 Anaerolineae bacterium | reverse complement strand
GACCTTCTTTTTAGAAATGACGTCGAAAAAGTTAGCCGGCGGACCCTTTTTTTAGAAATCACATCGAAAAAGTTAGCCGGCGGACCTTTTTTTATGAAATGAGGTCGAAAAAGTTAGCCGGCGGACCTTTTTTCTAGAAATGACATCGAAAAAGTTAGCGGCGCGAGGTGTTTTGATGAACTCCTCCTCTGAAAAATACCGTAGGACAAACTTAAGTTTGTCCTACGGTATTTTCATTGTCGGTGTCGTCTCATTTGAGACTATCGGACTCCCTAATAACCTGCTAAGAAACAGTTGATTGAATCTGTTTCTTAGCAGGTTATTAAAGTATGACAAACAGCCTGAACTGAAGTACAATACCCTCCGGTAGCATTTTTAACATTGTGACCGAGCGGCCGGTTGTTTAGCGGGCCACGCGGTCGATATCCGTTGAGCGGCTGTCATCTTTTTTCTGCCATCAGGTCAGAATCAGCCAAGACGTTCAATGATAAAGTTTCTAGGGAGGGTATTACGCATGATTTCTGAACCGGAAAGAATCGATATCAAAACTGAAACAGCAGCGTTGGCGCACGAATTGGGCAATGGCAGCCCGCAGGCCAGTCATCATCTGGCGCGATTAATTGAAGCGGATACAACAGGCGTTTTTCAACCGTTTGCTCAGGCCCTGGCGGCCCGGCTGCGCGAGGTAATGGAGCGGTGGGGGCAACTGGGTGTGACCGACCCGGAGATTACTTTGGAAGATGAGATTTATCATCTGCTGAAGGAGACGGCCGTCGATTGGGACGGCTGGCTGCACCCCGACCAAACTTGACCGGATGGACAATAATTTAATTACCGACAATCCAGAAACGCTCGACGTCGAGCGTCAAAATTTGGCTAAAGAGTATGCCAAGATCAAGCGCCGCCTCTTTGTAATTGAGTTGGGGTTGAGTGTGGTCTATGTCTTGGTTTGGGTTTTCTCCGGCCTATCGCCCTGGCTGCGCGATCAAATCTACACCGTTACCGAGGCTACCTGGCTGGCGGTGCCGCTGTTTGCTCTGGGATTTGGCCTGCCGTATACGATTATCACCGCCCCGCTTAACTATTACGGCGGTTTTGTGCTGCCGCATCGCTACCAGCAGTCGGTGCAAAGCTTTGGCAGTTGGCTGTTCGACCAATTCAAGGGCGCGGCCGTTTCCGGTGTGCTGGGCTTGATCATTCTGGAAATCATCTACGCCCTGATGGGCCTGGCGCCCCAAACGTGGTGGCTGTGGGCCGGCGGGGTGATGCTGCTGTTCACGGTGCTGCTCAGCAGCCTGGCCCCGGTGCTCCTCTTCCCCTTGTTTTACAAATATAAACCGCTGGACAATGAGGCGCTGGTCACTCGCCTGACCGACCTGGCCGAACGCACGGGGACGCAGGTGCAGGGCGTCTACGCCTTTGATATGAGCAGCAAAACCGTAGCGGCTAACGCGGCAGTAATGGGGCTGGGCCGCACCCGGCGGATTGTGCTGGGCGATACGTTGGTTGACAAAGTTCACCATCGATGAAATCGAGACGGTGATGGCTCACGAGTTGGGGCATCACGTCCATCACGATCTGACGCTGGGCATCATCGTCCAGTCCGTCTTGACGCTGGCCGGGCTGTGGCTGGCCGATGTCATCATTCGCTGGGGGGTAGCCGCGTTCGGCTATTACGGCCTAACCGATCCAGCCACGCTACCCTTGTTCATCGTGGCCTTCACCATCTTTGGCCTGGTGACGATGCCGCTCGGCAACGCCTGGTCTCGCTGGCGCGAGGTCAAGGCCGATACCTACGCCCTGGAAACCACGGGCAATCCCACCGCTTTCATCAGCGCTATGACCCGCCTGGCCAACCAAAACCTGGCCGAAGCCGAACCGCCGGCCTGGGTCGAGTTTCTGCTGCACAGCCATCCGTCGATAAGTAAGCGAGTGGCGATGGCCCAACGCTACTGAATGAGACATTGAACTCAAATGCATGACACACAAATTGCCTCAATGGCTGAATTGGAACAGGCGACGCTGATGGGCGTCCAAGTGGCCGGGGTCGATTTGGTCGCGGTAGTCAACAACGGGAGCGTTACCGTCTTTGAAGGTCGATGTCCGCATCAAGGGACATTGTTGGCGGAGGGCTATGTTGACCACGACCGGTTGGTCTGCCGCGCCCACGGCTGGCAATTTCATTGTGCCAGTGGGGCCAAACGTGACGAGGCCCAGATCGGGTTGCACCGGTTTTCTGTGATGGTTGAGGACGGAAAGATTTTCGTTGACCAGGCTGAGGTGCTGGTCTGGGCGGCCGGGCAGCAGAAAACAGCGGCGTCTGACGGAAAGCGGCCGCTGCTCACGCCAGAACAACTGCCGGGGCCACGTGGTCTACCGCTTATAGGCAATCTTCACCAAGTTGAGACCAAGAAATTTCACCGGGCTTTAGAAGATTGGTACCGGCAATATGGCGATCTATTTCAGTTAAAGCTGGGGCCAAAGCGGATCGTGGCCATCGCCGATCCGGATATGGTGCAAACCATCTTGCACGAGCGCCCCGATAAATTTTCGCGGTTGAACGGCATTAAGCAAACCATTGAAGAGATGGGCGTTGAAGGCTTGTTTTCAGCCGAAGGAGAACAATGGCGCCGGCATCGTCATTTGGCTACACGGGCCTTTGATCCGCGCCACTTACGAGAATTTTTCCCGGTTATGACCAAAGTGACCCGGCGGCTGCACCGCCGCTGGCAGCGTTTGGCCGAGCAAGCCTCGCCCATTGATGTTCAAAAAGAGTTGATGCGTTACACGGTCGATATTACGACTAATCTGGCTTTTGGCTATGATATGAACACCCTTGAAGAAGAAGGCGACCGCATTCAACAACATCTGGAGCAGGTTTTTCCCATGCTGGCTTATCGCGCCTTCATGCCCGTGCGCTATTGGAACTATCTCAAACTGCCGGCGGATCGAGCATTGGCAGACGCTTTGGTTGAACTACGCGGGTCGATCGATCGATTTATCGACCACGCCCGGCAGCAATTAAGGGAAAACCCGGCCCTAACGGAACGGCCCCAGAATTTACTGCAAGCGCTATTGGCGGCCCAGGCTGATGAGGATATCGAGTTTAGCGACCTGGAAATTTACGGCAATGTGTTTACTTTTTTGCTGGCGGGTGAAGATACCACCGCCAATACAATGGCCTGGATGATCTATTTCATGGCCGAACAGCCTGACGTCCTACGACAAATGCAAGCGGAGGCGGACGCGGTCATCGGCGCCGGCGCGACCGCGACCGATTACGACCAGACTCGCGATTTGCGCTATATTGAAGCGGTGGCCCACGAAACCATGCGCATGAAGCCGGTGACCACGTTTCTGGCAATGCAGGCGTTAACGGATGTAACGGTTAATCGGCTGCTCATTCCCCAGGGCATGCCGGTATTCTTGCTGTTGCGCCCCAAAGGAATGGAAGACAGCGAGTTCGCAGCGGCGGCTGAGTTTAAGCCGGAACGCTGGCTAAACTACTCGCGCCGGGATAATCCGCACCATCGCAAATCATTTTCGCCGTTTGGCGGCGGGCCGCGCCTCTGTCCGGGGCGGAGCTTAGCCTTGCTGGAGATTAAGATGGCGATGAGTACGATTTGTCGCCATTTCGATGTGGTCCGGACCGAGCCGGACCGAAAAATTGAGGAACGGTTTGTCTTTACCTTAATTCCCGAAGATTTGTTGATCGCCCTACGCCCTCGGAGCGGTTGAGGCCACGCCCTTGAGGCGGCTGAGGCCAATGTTCCCCGCCCCCGAAAAAATGGTATAATAGGCTAGAGCCGCCACGTAAGTCGCCGCGTCGCTGTCAGTATGTCAGTCAACCAGGTAAGCGGCCCGATAGAGGGCCAATTAAAATTGTATGTCCAAACCATTTCTAAGTCTGCTCTTGCTCTTGTTGATACTCATTGTTGCTCCCGGCTGCCAAACGGTTGCCCCGGACACTCCCCGCATCTCCGGCCGGGCGCTGCTGTGGCACGGTTGGACCGGTGACGAAGCCGCTTTTCTGGACCAGATGATCGACAGTTTCAGCGAAATCAATCCCCAGACCCGCATTGTAACGATTGCGGTTCCGGCTGAGGAACTGCTGGCTCAATATGAAGCCAGTACGGCTCAGGGCATTGGCCCGGATTTGGTTATCGGCTCCAGTGATTGGGTTCGCCAGTTGGTTGAGGCGGGCCATATTCGTCCGATTGAAGAGGATGAGATTAGTCGCAGCGACTATCGATCAAACACCCTGGCCGCGCTGAGCTATCGGGATGAATTATGGGGGTATCCGATGTCCCTTCAGCCGATGGCCTTGTATTACAACAAGTCCCTGGTGAGCAAGCCGCCCAAAACTCTGGAAGAATTGCTGTTAGCGGTATCTGAGGAAAAAAGTATCGCCTTTGTGCCCCGTTTTGAGGACGCGCATTGGGGCGTAGAAACCTTTGGTCCGGGGCTGTACGATGAGAACGATCACTTTACCCTGGCCGCCAGCGGCCTAACCGACTGGCTCACCTGGCTTAACGAGGCTCAAACCAACACCGGAGTCATTCTCAATCGCGACCGGGCCGCGTTGCAAAAGCTATTTATTGAGGGCAAGATCGCCTTTTATGTGGCCAACCCCACGGAATTATCGCCGTTGGTAGCGGCTATGGGCGAAGATAAGTTGGGCGTGGCGCCGCTGCCGGGCGGAGAAGACGGCCCGGCCGGCCCTCTCTTGCCGGTTGACGCGATCATGCTCAGCACCGCCTCAACGCCAAATCAGGCCGATCTGGCTACCACCCTGGCTCGATATCTAACCAATCCCGAGCAGACCCGCACCTTGATGCGAACTTTGGGCCGGGTTCCGGCCAACCGGCAAGTTACGGTCGACTCTAGAGTTCATCCTCTGGTGGCCGGTTTTGCCCAGCAGGCCCGCTCTGCCGTGACCCTGCCCAATCATCTCCACCGGCAACAATTTTATGCCCTGGGTGATTTAGCCTACGGCAATGTCTTATCCGGCGTCCTGACGCCTGACCAAGGGGTATGCGCCTTTGGTTTGGCGGTCATCGAGCTGCAAGGTTACGGCCCGGAGGCATACGATCTGCCGACCGGCTGCACAGCCGAGAGCCTTGAAGAATAAGGGTAACGACTCAGGTGACTGGCACCTGGGCTCAAATCGGCATATTGAATGGAATGCAACGCTGCAATTACGGCGACAAGTGCCAGTCACTTTGTCTGCTGAATAGTTTATGAGTTACGCAGTTCAAAAGGTGACAGTCACTTTTTGCCAAAAATAAACGTCCGGTTAGACCAAACAAGTGGTCTTATCACGTCTAAGTGACTGTCACCTGGTTCGAGACCCCCAACTGCGTAAGTCCTTTAGTTATGAAAAAGGTAAGCAACCATGCCGACCGATTCGTCATTTGACCTCATTATGACCCAAATTGATATTTTTCTTATTTACCTGGCCCGCCCGTCGGTTCAGCGCCAGGTAGTGACCGTGGCGATTATTTTGCTCGTGGGCTGGTATCTACCGGAAATGAGCAAAGGTTGGCTCAGGAAAATAGAGCGCGCCGCACAAGGGGCCCAAGGGGACAAACCGGGCTGGCGGCGCTGGCTGGCGGCCATCGAGCACCTTTACTCGCCGCTTTTGACGTTGATCTTGGTTCAATCAACCATTTGGCTGTTTACTCGCCTTGATTACCCGGCGGGGATTCTGCAAAGTTCAATCTATTTGATTTTGATTTGGCTGGCTTATCGCCTGATACTTGTGGCCATGTATGCCTATATCGGCCCCGCTGCCCGGCCCTACCATCGCTGGATATTGCTGCCGGTCTTTGTTACCGTGGTAGGCGTACTGCTGGTTATGAATACGGTTGGCCTCAATCTGGTCATCGATGCGCCGCTGTTCACTATCTTTGGCACCACCGTGACCCTGCGGGTGATTTTCTTCGCGCTGGTCGTCCTCTATTGTTTTGTGGTAGCCGCCTGGATTATAGAAATCCTGCTTTACCGGGTGTTAAACCCCCGGATAGGGAACGAACCGGGGGTTATCAACGCCATCACCACCATCAGCCGCTATTTCATCTTTTTGCTGGGTATTATCGCCGTACTGCAAGTGATCGGGCTGGACCCTTCGACTTTGGCGCTGATCGGCGGCGGGTTGTCGGTGGGGATTGGCTTTGGTTTGCAGCAAATTGTGGCCGACTTTATCGGCGGCTTGATTTTGCTGCTGGAACAGGCGGTGCGACCGGGCGACGTGATCGATCTGAACGGCCAGATTGGCGTGGTCGATAAACTGAGCACCCGAGCCACCACGGTGCGCACCATCGATAATGTCGAACTGATTATTCCCAACCAAACCTTTTTAACCAACCAGATCACCACTTTTACCCGAAGCGAGGCCAAGGTGCGAATTATGGTACCGCTGGGGGTTAGCTACAGAAGCAATCCCAAACAAGTCCGGCAAATTGCCCTGCAAACCGCCGCCCGACACGGTTTGGTCTTGAGCGATCCGGAGCCGATGCTCCTCTTTCGCGGCTTTGGCGACTCCAGTCTCAACTTTGATCTGGCCGTCTGGATCGAGCAGCCTTCGCGACTGGCTCGGGTTCGTAGCGACCTGTATTACATGCTGTGGGATGCGTTTGTCGAACACAGCATCGAAATCCCTTTCCCGCAGCGCGATCTCAACCTGCGCACCGGCTGGGAACATCTCCGCTCTCCATAACAATGATCTGAGGCTAAAATTTAATTATCATCCGGGCTGGTTCTGTGCTAGAATCAGTGTATCACCGTTGCATGCGTCGAGGAATGCCACGCAAAGGGCGCCGGTGAACGACGAATAAATAAGATACCCCCACATCACTTACAAGGAGGTAAATGATGCCGGAACTACGTAAAGATCCGATTGTTGGCCGCTGGGTTATCATCGCTACGGAACGAGGCAAACGACCCAAAGAGTTCACCGTGGCGACCGAAACGCGCTTACCCGGCCCGTGTGTTTTTTGTGAAGGGAATGAATTAAACCCGCCCCTGGAAGTTTTTTCAATACGCCGATCCGGAACCGCGCCCGACACGCCAGGCTGGGATGTGCGGGTTGTTCCCAATAAATACCCGGCTCTGCGGATTGAAGGGGAGTTGGAGCGGGAGGGGATGTGGCTGTGCGATATGATCAACGGCGTCGGCGCGCACGAGGTTATTATCGAAACGCCGGATCATCATAAAGACCTGGTCGATTTACCGGAAGCGCATATCGCCAAAGTTTTAACCACCTATCGCCAGCGGATTATGGATTTGCAAGGCGATGATCGCTTCAAGTATGTGTTGATTTTTAAGAATCAAGGCCAGGCCGCCGGAGCGACCATTCAACACGCCCATTCCCAGCTCATCGCCACCCCCATTACGCCCAAGCGCGTCAAAGAGGAATTGCTGGCCGCCATGGAATATTTCGATTATAAGCGGCGCTGCATTTTTTGCGATTATATCAAGCAAGAGACCAAAGTTTTTCGGGAGCGGCTGGTGGTGGAAACCAACCATTTTGTCGCGCTGTCGCCTTACGCGGCCCGGTTTCCATTTGAGCTATGGATTTTACCCAAGCGGCACAGCGTCGATTATACCTACATCACCTGGGAAGAGACGGTGGATTTAGCCAAGGTTTTAAAGCTGGTTTTGCAAAAGCTGCGCGCCGCGCTCGATAATCCGCCCTTTAATTATATGCTGCATATGGCGCCCTTTCGCCGGACGCGTCCAGGCTATTGGTCTACTATCGACCAAGATTATCACTGGCACATCGAACTGATGCCTCGCCTGGCCCGCACCGCCGGCTTTGAGTGGGGTACGGGCTTTTATATCAACCCCACGCCGCCCGAAACCGCGGCCCAAATCTTACGGCACATTGATATTGAAGCCTGATAGGCAAATTCGCTCTTTCGGTTTTAAAGTTGGAATGAATAGGCGTTATGCACTTGACATCCAAAAATATCATTTCGTAGCCGAAGGCGGAGAAATCCATAACCCGGACAAGCCGGA
>JAGRCC010000872.1 GCA_020433785.1 Anaerolineae bacterium | reverse complement strand
TGATTGGGGTGGATGGCAGCGTGCTGGTCGAAGGCTTTGAGCACCGGCCCGCGCTGGCGATCACCTACAACTACCCTTACTATGATACCTTCATCAAAGACGCCGGCTTTGAAAAAGACACCGACTACTTATCCGGCTACCGGACCTTACACCCGCTGCTGTCTGAACGCTTTCATCTGATTGCCGATGCAGTCAGAAAACGCCGGAAGTTTTGGGTCAAAACCTTCGGCTCAAAAGCGGAGCTGCGGCAATGGATACCCCAAATCGTCGAGGTTCATCACCAGGCGTTTAGCCAGCTTCACAGCTACTACCCGCCCTCCCCGGCGGAGACGAAGCTGATTATCGACAGCTTGCTGACCATTGCCGACCCCCGGCTGATAAAATTGGTGATGCAAGGCGAGAAAATTGTCGGGTTTTTGTTTGCCTATCACGATCTTTCGGCGGGGCTGCAAAAAGCCAAAGGCCGCTTGTGGCCGTGGGGCTGGTATCATCTGCTGCGCGAGCGTGGCCAAACGGAGTGGGTCAATGTCAGCGCCGTGGGCTTACTGCCGGAGCATCGGGGCGTCGGGGCTAACACGCTCCTTTATACGGAGATCGAAAAGTCGCTGTGTCAGTTTGGCTTTAAGTACGTGGATATGGTGCAGATCAACGAGGCCAATATCAACAGTGTGTCTGATATGAAAAATATCGGGGTGAGGTGGTATAAGCGGCATCGGCACTACCGGTTAAAGCCGGAGTAGGGAGTAAGAAGTAAGGGGAATGTCTAAGCCGGTGGCACTGCAACGACGATGAAAATGTAGTGAAGCGACAAAGCTTGCTTTGTCAAGGGACAAAGTAAACTTTGTTGCTCCAACTTGTTCTACGGTTTACTTTTGGCTTTGAACCGCTTGGCCAGGAGTGATTTCAACACGGGGGCGGGCGTCCACGCGCCTTTGATATCAGCGTAGACCGGGAATTGGTCCGGGTAAAGCCCTTTGGCTTTGAGTGTTTGAGTTAACTCCGGGGCGAGGTCGCCGTAGTTGAGTTCGCTGCGCAGGTGACGGTAATAGTTTTGGTGGTGATAGAAGTGGACGTTTTCGATCCCGTACGCCACAAACATCGAGTATTTAGGGCCGGTGATGTAGCTGCCAGAGTGCAGCGTGCGGGGGTCAAAAATGATGCAGTCGCCGGGTTCGGTGGCGATCCACTCGGCGTTGGCGGCCCATAGCTGGGCTTTAGGCGATAGGTAGCTGAGCGCGCCCATCCAGGTGATCTGGGTCTCGGACAGCCGGCGGCCAAGGGTGATGTTCGTTGCGGGGCGATGGCTGCCCTTGATGAAGCCGAGCTTGAAGCTGCTCTCGGCGTGACTTTGCAGATAAAGGCCGACCCGCACCATTTTATACGGCGCTTGCGACTCGTCCCAATCCGGCCCCTTGCCGAATTTGCGGTTGACGCTGTCGCGGTGCCAGGCCACGGCCGAAAAGCCGACGTGCAAATCGGTGTGCTGCAAAAAGCGAATGTCCGGCCCCAACAGGTCCCTGACCGTTGAAATTAATCGTTCGTGATAGATCAGCGGCCAGAAATCGGGCGACTTCGAGACCCCGTCGGGCAAATTCCACGACGCCTGCCGGCCTTTTTGATCGAACCCCCGGCCCGCGCCCTGGGCATTAAAGTTCTCTTTGGTGATGCCAGAGCGTTCCTCTAATTTATTCACATAAAAGTCCACTTCTTGGTTCGAGAGAAACTGCCGGATAACGACAAATCCTTGGTTCTTGAGCTGCTCTTGCAATGTGGGCGTACTCATCTTTACCTCTTGGCCAAAGTATCGTGGTGGGATGGCTATTACACACCATAGTCGTTTCGATTAAAGAGACCGTTAAGCCCAATTGAAGAGTTCGTTAAGTCGTTATTAAATTCGATTAAAATCAAAAAGACTCTAACTAAATTTTAACTAAATTTTTACAAGGAATTAAGGGATGCCTGTTACATTAGTATCAAATTGTTTCATGAGAACGAGGGGGCGACCTGATCTAGCCGTTTGAGCTTCATCCAGTTCGTTCTTTACCTTCTATCATTTCCCAACAACAAAATTCCAAGCCCCCAATTTATTCAAATCTAGACCGGCTTGAAGCCGGTTTTTTTAATGGGTTAGCAAGCCCATAAAGGAGAGGATCATGTATTTGGTGAGGCGAGATTTCGAAAGAGGGATTGAGACAGTTGAAGCCCTAACCGGCTTAAGTCAAGCCGATTTTGACCTCCTTAGCGAAGTCGCACCCCAAGCTATGGAGTGGGGTAATGAACTTGTGCTGATATTTTACGACACGCTTTTTGACCACTCGCGGACAGCGGCGGTTTTTCATACCGCTGAACGAGCAGAGCGTGAAGATACATTGCTTAAGTGGTATCTATCCTTGTTTGAGGTCACGGATGCTTACGCATTTCTGAGTAATCAGGCCCGGATTGGCTTGGCGCACGTCCGGCGGGATGTGCACAATCAATTTATGATCAGTGTGGCCAACAAAATGCGGCTGGTCTTCTTTCAAAAAGCTGTTGATACGTATGGGCCAGAACGCGGCTTAGAAGTGGCCTATGCATTTGGTCGCGTGCTCGATGCCGTGATTGGCCTAACCGCCGAAGGGTATGAGCTGCTTACCCGGCGGGCCTTATCCAATTCAACCGGTGTAAAACCTTTCCTCTTAGATCACTTTGTCCACCTCTCTTTAGATGCATTGGAAAAAGAACTTTTGTCGTAACCTAAATCGATCAAAATAGGTGAGAAACACCATTGGGGATGTTGGTGGCTGTTAATACGTATGTAAGAAATTGAGTATATTCTGGTCAAAATGATGTCTTCCATACGATAAGTAGAAAGGTCACTCAAATGTTGAATATCGATCAACAAACCAACGCCGCTACCATTCCCCCTATAGATAGGGCCGCGCCGGCCAAAGTTGAAACCGCGACCTTCGCCCTGGGTTGATTCTGGGGACCAGACGCCCAGTTTGGGAGTCTAAAAGGCGTGGTACGTACCCGGGTCGGGTATACGGGTGGGAAAAAAGTTAATCCCACTTATTACAGCCTGGGCAATCACACCGAAACGCTGCAAATCGATTACGATCCGACGGTCATTACCTATGATGAGCTGCTGGCAATTTTCTGGAACAGCCACAATCCTACCCGCGGGTCGTGGAGCCAACAGTACAAAGCCGCCGTCTTTGTGCACAATGATCGCCAACTGCGCCAGGCCGAACGGTCGAAAACGGCCATTTCTGAAGAAAAGACCGGGCGCTTCTTCAACCGAAAAATCCACACCGAGATCATTCCGGCTTCGACTTTTTATCTGGCAGAGAATTACCACCACAAATATTTGCTGCAACATTCGCCCCGGATTTGGGCCGATATCCTGGAAATATATCGCCGGCCGGCCGATTGGATTAACTCCACAGCGGCGGCACGATTAAATGGGTATGTGGGTGGATACAGCACATTGGCCAAATTGGAAGAGGAAATTGATAGCCTGGGGTTGTCGTCAGCCGCGCAAGCCGATTTATGGAAAACGGTGCGGCGGTTTGGCTAAACAGAAGTAGGGCGTAAAGAGCTTGTCACAACTCCGCAAAATAACGCCAAATTTTCTCCATCGCCTCGGCTGCGCGTAGTTTCAAACGGTAGGTCACAATATCCGAAACATGCGTGTCAGCCGGGTTGATTTCCACGGTCGGCGCGCCGCGATAGCGAGCGTCAATGAGCGGTTTCAAAATGTAGGGGAATGAACTGGACGTACCAATGGCAATGACCAGATCGATGGGTTGGAAAGCTAGCCCCATCATAGCGGACACGGCCACATCCGGTAACTGTTCGCCGAAGAGAACGACATCCGGCCTGATCATGCCGCCACAGTGGGCACATAAGGGTGGCAGCGAGGGTTTTACTTCATAATTAGCAATGACATCGGCGGCTGAGAAATTGGCCTCGCAGCGGATACAGTATAGATCAAACGCGTGGCCGTGAACTTCAATGAGGTTAGTGGTTCCGGCGGCTCGATGCAAGCCATCGATATTTTGAGTTAAAACGACCGAATTCGGTTTGCGTTGCTGAATCAGGGCGATAATCTCATGGGCCCGATTGAAGTTCGCCCCATGACAAGCCGATCCAATCTGCCACAGATATTTCCAGGTGATGTCGGGCCGCCGGGTAAACATATAGGCACTCAAGGCCATCTCGATGCTGATCCCGTCGGCGGTAACCTCATCTTCATATAGCCCGCCCACACCTCGATAAGTCGGCAGCCCGGAGTCAGCCGAAATACCGGCCCCCGTAATAAAAAGAATACGATCGGCCTGGTCAATCGCCTCAGCGATGGATTTTATGGTCTGTTCGGTTTGACTCTCATCGATCATCATCGTACCTTTGCTTTAACTTCGCTCTACCCTGATTATTCATTTTGACCTATACGATTACCTTCAAGAGCGGTTTATAATCGACTGTGGCGGTAGCGGGTCGATCATCCGCTTGTCAGTATACTCAGTTAGGGATAGATTTACCAAAAGTCGATACGTTTGATTAGTAAATGAAAACGTAATTATGCCTCCCCCCTTACGCCGGTTCAAAACCGGGCGAGGTGATGAAGGTGGCGCTCACCGATGCTCACCACCTCGCCCCACGGGAATGAAATCATAATCGGTACTATTTGAGCGATCAATTTACTTTGACATATATCGTCATTTGCGAACTTGCCGGCGGAAATGACATAATAGAGAACCCACTGGGCGAACCATCGGCCCATCTTAACGTGACATGGTTAGGGTTTGGATCAACCGATAACAAATTATATCCTGTTTGCGGGTTAGCCCCATCCCACAGCGACCAGTTAATCGGTGGGCCATAAATGGGTCGAATCATTCTAATCCCTCGCCGTGACCATCCCTTCCACTTGGGATCATTCCATTGTAGCCCGTTAACATTTGGCGGTGTTGGCAGCGTATCAAAGATAGCGGGGTTCTCCATAATATGCCAGATCGCTAGGCCCTGGTCCGGTAAGAATTGATCATAGGAAGTTCCTTTCCAGCGATTCTCGATGATGAAATACTCGTCATCGCCTCGAATTGGGTCGTAGAGAATGGCTACTTCGTGATGAGTTTCAACGCTACGGATGGTATACCACCCGTCCGAAGTGATAAGCTTGGGCGTTAACCAGCCCAGTCTTAACTTGTGGAACGGATCTAAATGAGGTGGGTTGTGCGGCGACTGATCCATCAAGGAATAAGGTCCTGCGGCGTAAGGCTGGAAGAAGCTGAAGTACATATCGCCGGTCCCCAAAAGGATATGAGACAGTTCGTGGGCGACAACACCCAGACTTGGAGGCGAGCCAATGTAAGCCTCGACAATTGAATTTATTCTCACCCCATCGACCATCAATGGCTGTTCGGTGGGTAAGTGCCGGCCGACCACAGGCCGTTGGGTCCCGAAGGGACTATTTTGGGGGATTACCATCAGAACAGTCAATTCGTCGGGCGTCAAAAGCTGATTCTTGTCTACATCATACTGATTGTAATTAAAATGTGCGTTTGCGGTTGTAACCGCTTCGGCCCATTTATGTGAATGCCCCCCGATAAAACCATCGTCATCCAGATAGCGAATTGAACCCGGGGCGCCATACTTACCCTGCACATCAACCCACCGGTGTCTATCGCCCGCAGTTAAATTTGCAGGGTCATAGGGGCCGCTCCGCCAGTATAGCTGCCAAGGATGGAGAGCCGGATACCAGCCCAATACCCCGGCATTCTGTATCGTGAATCGTCCGCCCGAATTCTCCAGAAAATAGTCTCTAACGCTTGGCCTTGGTCCAAATATGAGATTTTCAACCGCGCTTTTGGATGGAGCGGGATGATCAGGCCGATGAGGATCCCACAGAATGACGAGCACCTTTCGCTGACCGACTACCGGCTGTAACCCATAAAATGGCTTGCTTAAATCCGGCGCCTGCCCCTGGAGATAATTCAGCGACAACGTTCGGTCGCCGATGCTGGCCCGGCCTCCGGCATCGACTAACCATTGGATTTGTACCGTATGCGGACCTGCTCCCAAATTCTCCTTGGTAAACGTAAACGAGTGGGTCCCCGTAAATCCTCCGATGGCAAAAACCACATCCGAAGGTTGCGCCGGCCGGCCATCGATCAACG
>JAGRCC010000871.1 GCA_020433785.1 Anaerolineae bacterium | reverse complement strand
TTCGGCAAAGGCGATGATTTCGGCTCGATGGTAGCGCGCGCCGTGGCCGACGATGATACTGGGGCGCTGGGCGGCTTTAATCAGGTCGATGGCTTCGTTGAGCTCGGCTTCGGGCGGCGTGATCTCGACGGTGGAGATACGGCCATGTTTGGGTGTGGCCGGGAAGGTGGGCAGCGCGGGCGCTTCCTGAACCTCATTAGGCAGAATTAAGTGGGCGACGCCCTGCTCGACAATGGCATGTTTGACGGCCAGCGCCATAAGGTTGCTGGCATTTTTGTTGGTGAGCACCGTCTGGCCCCAGGTCCGAACCGCATCGAAGGCGGCATAGAGATCGACTTCCTGGAATGCGCCGGGACCGATGACCTGGGTATCGACCTGCCCGCTGAGAGCCAGCACCGGCACCCGATCCATGCGGGCATCCCACAGGCCGGTCAGCAAGTTGGTGCTGCCCGGTCCGGCAATCGCAAAACAGGCGGCCGGGCGACCGGTCAACTTGCCATAGGCGGTGGCCGCGAATGAAGCCGCGCCTTCGTGGCGCACACCGAAGTAGCGCAGGCGGCCGGCCTCTTCGGCGCGGCGTAGCGCATCGGCAAACCCCAGGTTGCTGTGACCGACCATACCGAAAACGGTATCGACGCCCCAATCGGTCATCACCTGCACCATCTGGTCGGAGACTGTGGGCTCATGCTCCGGCTCATCGACTTGGACATAAAGGCCATCCGGCCGGACTTCAAGGGGGTAAGGCGTGGCGTGATCGCCATAGCCTTCGGGCGGACCGCCAGATTGGGGATCGTACTCGTAGCCATGCCAGGGGCAGATGAGCCAGCGCCCATCAAGTTGACCCTCACCGAGCGGGCCACCCTGATGGGGACAGCGATTGTCGAGCGCGGTGAAGCCGTGGTTGGCGGTGTGAATTAAACAGACGGCGGTCACCCCCGCCAGCGCGGTCATGACTTGCCCTTCGGGCAGTTCGTCAGCCTCCGCCACCTTGTACCATTTGAGTGCCATTCGATTTACCTCCTCGGAAAATACTGTAGTCAGACATCGGTCGTCGGTAGTCAGAATATTCAATGTCGATGTCGTCTCAGGGGAGACTATCTGACTGCCTAGGTTGTTTGTTGACGTTGCCCGGAAGTCGAAGGATTTGGAAATAGGAGAGATGATAGGGTCGAAGCAAGGCAATACTTTTATTGTTATAAATCGGATTGATTGATAATTGGTTACAAAATTCTTAACAGAATATTACGTTTGGATTTGGGCAAACGCCTGTGACAGGGCCGGCAGCGAGACATCGTAGCGGAAGTTAGTGCCGCGATGGCCGCCGTCAAATTCTTGGTGGTGGTGATGGATGTTCAGTTGGGTTAGGCGCTGGCTAAAAATACGCGCTCCATAGTGGAGGGCATATTCATCGCGATTGCCGCAGTCGAGGTAGAGCAGCTTCATATGGCGCAGCGCGTCGGCATAGCGGTTGTCGTTGAGCAGGGTAATGGGATCCCAGGCCAGCCAGCGCTGCCAGACATCGGGCCGCAGCTCGCCGGTGCGGAAGGTGAAGGGCAGGTCGAAACCGCAGGGCGAGGCCGGGTTGGGCGAGTAGCAGGCGGCCATAGCGGAGATGTGGATGACATCAAAAAAGCTGGGAGGTTTAGGGTACATTTTAGGGGAAAACGCCTTTAGGAAATTGCGCAAGGTTTCATAGGAGTCGATTTGATTACGGGCGGCGGCATCGAGAAATTTGGGAAACTCGGGCTTGTAGGCGTATTCAAAATAAATATCACCGCTGTGACAAGCTATCAGCCCAAATAGATCGGGGTGGCGCATGGCTTGCACCAGCGCGCCATACCCACCGGAAGATTTGCCGCCGATGGCCCGACCGCCGGGCTCGATTTGAGTACGGTAGTGCTGATCGATATAGGGGACGATTTCGGTGATCAGGTAATCTTCGTACCGGCCGGTTGCAGTGGAGTTGAGGTATTGGCTGCCGCCGTAACGGGTGAAGCCGTCGGGTAAGACGACCATCATCGGCTGAATTTGGGCGGCGGCGATCAGACGATCCAGCCGTTCCTGAATCGGCTCGTCAAAGGCGGAGTCGTTAAGCATAAACGCGCCGCGTCCGGTGAAACCGGTCAGCAGATAAAGGGTGGGATAGCGGGTCTCGCTGTCGGCATAGCCGGGCGGCAAATAGACCGGGACCTGGCGCTCAACGGGATCGCCCAGCGGGTTATCGCGTAAGACATCGCTGATGATGGTTTCGATGACAATCTGGCTTTTGGGTGACATGATCGGCCCTCATTATGGAGAAGATACAAATAGCTCAATAAAAGGCTTTGTGGTAAGATAGCGATTCTAATTGGAGATTATCAATTAGATGGGGGAACTTTTGGAAACTTGTGTCATTGTACCGACTTTCAATGAGAAAGACAATATTACCGACTTGGTGCAGCAAATTCTGGCGCTGCCGATAAATGCCCACGTGATTATCGTCGATGACAACTCGCCGGACGGTACGGGCCAGATAGCCGAGGCGTTGGCCGAGCAGTTCGAGCGGGTCCAGGTCATTCATCGGATGGGTAAGTTAGGGTTGGGTACGGCTTACATCGCCGGCTTTAAAAAAGGGTTAGCCGACGGCGCCGAGCGGCTGATTACAATGGACGCCGATTTTTCTCACAACCCGGCTTATATTCCGCGCCTGGTTGAGTTAGCCAATTTCTATCATATTACCATTGGCTCGCGCTATGTTCCGCAGGGGGGCGTGGTCAATTGGGGGCTTCAGCGTCGGTTTTTAAGCTGGGGAGCGAACCTGTTTGCGCGGACGGTGTTGGGGTTGAAGGCCAATGACTGTACGGCCGGGTTTCGCTGCTATCACCGTGAGGTGCTGCTGAATATCGAGCTTAGTCAAATCTTCTCGAACGGCTACTCATTTCTGGTGGAAATGATCTTCAAATGCCAACGGCTGGGATTTACCGTAGGTGAAATTCCTATTATCTTTGCCAATCGAGAGCGGGGCCAGTCGAAAATCTCACATCGTGAAATCTATAAAGCGATGTACACCGTGATGAGATTGGCCTTTGACCGGCTGAAACCCAAACCCCATGTCAAGATATCTCAACTGCCTGGCCGGACTCAGTCAGTTTGATGGTTAGTTAGTTAATTATACTGAGATTAGTTTGAAAGCAGAACTTTTGCGGAAATTGCCTGTCATGCCCGAATGTCTTTATCGGGCATCCATCATCAGGGGCTACAACGATAGATTCCCGCTAAGCTTGTCCTCGCGTAGGCGGGGAAGCATGCGGGAATGACCGGCCCGAAAGTTTCGTTTTCATTCTGTTGTCAGTATAGTTAGTTGGATGGATGGATAGTTGGTGGCGGATAAAAATCCGCCACCATAGATAGTTCCTCTAATATCCGGCGGTCTGTGATCGACCGTCGGCAGTCGTAACCTCTTAGCCCATATCTCGCAATTTTTCGAAAAGCGTCCGTTGTTCGGGGGTAATCGATTTCGGGAGTTTGATCTCAAGCTGGGCGTACAGGTCGCCGTATTCGTTTTTGTGGCGAAGTTTAGGCATCCCTTTACCTGTTAGGCGAAATTTCTGGTTGTTCTGAGCGCCGGCCGGAATCTTCAGCTTCACATCGCCGGTCATCGTCGGCACGCGGACTTCGCCGCCTAAAATGGCGGTGTAGAGATCGACCGGCACGGTAACGTGCAGGTTGTCGCCTTTGCGCTCAAACCGGGGATCGTGAGCCACTTTCACTTTGAGATAGAGATCGCCGGCTTGGCCGCCATAACTAGGCTGACCTTCACCCCGCATCCGAACTTTGGTGCCGGTTTTCGCCCCGGCCGGAATCTTCACTTCCAGGCGTCGGCCATCTTTGCTGAGTAAGCGGGTGGTGCCGTGGTAAGCTTCGGCCAGACTGATCTCCAGTTCTTGCTCAATATCTTGCCCAATTTGGGCCTGCGGCTGGCCGCGAAAACCGCTTCGGCTACCGCCGGACGCGGCGCCCATATCGCCGAAGATGGCGTTAAAGAAATCAGAAAAACCGCCGCCATTGCCAAACAGATCGTTTAGGTCGTTGGCGCCATATTGAACCCGCACCCGAGGCCCGCCCGGGCCACCGGGGCTACCCATGCCGCCCATCCATTGGCTCCAATCGAAACCGCCGTTTTGACCGGCTTGCTCCCAGCGACGCCAATCCGCGCCGAGTTGATCGTACTTTTTGCGCTTTTCCGGATCGCCCAGCACTTCGTAAGCTTCGTTCACTTCTTTGAAGCGGGCTTCGGCGCTGGGATTGTCGGGATTCACATCCGGGTGATGCTGCCGTGCCAGCTTGCGATAGGCCGATTTAATTTCCTTTTCCGTCGCGTTTTTACTAACGCCTAATGTTTTATAATAATCTTTGTATTCCATTGGCACGTTTCTCCAAGTAAAATTTTTACATCTCTCAGGCGGCTACCAAAACTTTGGCGGGCCTGAGTAGTTTGCCATCCAGCGTGTAACCGGCTTCAACCTCTTCGACAACAGTACCGGGGTCCGCATGGGTGACGATGGTGGCCAGGGCTTCGTGATAGCTGGGGTCAAACGGTTGGCCGATGGTTTCAACCCGACTGACCCCTTCGGCGGCCATAAGCCGGATAAATTCACGATAAGTCAGTTCAACGCCCTGGCGCAGCGAGTCATCTTCAGCCGCGTTGTGGTTCAAGGCTCGCGCTAAATTATCGACCACCGGCAAAAAAAGCCGCAGCAAGCGTTCTCGTTCATTGCCGGCGGCCTCTTCGGCCTGGCGTTTTTGACGCTTGCGGAAGTTGTCCATATCCGCCTGTAACTGCGTCGCGACCTGCTGCCAGTCGGTCTCGCTTTGCGAGCGCCCATTAGCGGCTGGGGTATTGATGGGTTCCGTGGCGATCGGTTCAGCCTGACGTTGATGATCCTGAGCGTGAGACGGGTTCAAATGATTCTCCTGGGTATGAGTTGGCGCTGGTTCGGACGCGTTTTGAGCCGGCCGTTGCCTGTCCGCAAACGGGTTATATCTATCAGCGCCGTTCGCCATCCGCACCGGAACGCGGCGAACGGGTCGTCGTCCATAAGGGTATTGTAGCACGTCAATCCTCCAAATTAAACAGTTTGGTACGTTCTAAGCATACCTTACTTGTGTTAGATTTATATCAGAAGACATGCTCAAT
Source organism: Anaerolineae bacterium (assembly GCA_020433785.1). The sequence goes on along the minus strand of JAGRCC010000871.1, from coordinate 59 downwards.
TTTGGTAGGACTTACGCAGTTCGTAGAACAATTTGCTAAATTGTTCCCATTTTGGGGCG
>JAGRCC010000870.1 GCA_020433785.1 Anaerolineae bacterium | reverse complement strand
GTGGTGGGGGCTTATCTTATTTCGATTGCCAATTTATTTAATTTTTATCAATCGACGCCAGCCACTAAACTGTTGACAAGAGGGCTGACCGGCCTGTATGTTATTCAATTGTTCGTTGGGGCTTTTAATGTGGTGTTGTTAGCACCGATCTGGCTGCAACTAGTCCATCTTTTATTAGCCGATCTGGTCTTAATTGTTTTCGTTCTTTTTATGGCGGCGGCGTTTGCGCAGCGCATCTCCCAAGGTGAGCCAATCCGTCGCGCTGTGCCCCTGACCGGGTAGGAGGTACTCGATGAGCATCCCAGAGAATGACTCTTCGGTAACCGATCTGCGGATCGAGTATGAAAGTCCTTCGCTGCGGCGAAATAACCTAAAGGCGAATCCACTAGAGCAGTTCAAAGTGTGGCTCGATGAAGCCATCGCCGCCGATATCATCGAACCCCAGGCCATGACCTTATCTACCGCCACTATCGACGGCATTCCGTCAGCCAGGACGGTCCTGCTGCGGGGGTTTGATGAGCGTGGCTTTGTGTTTTATACAAATTATCAAAGCCAAAAAGGTCGAGAGTTAGCTGAAAATCCCCATGCAGCGCTGACATTTTACTGGTCGGTCCTGCATCGACAAGTGCGGATTGCCGGTTCGGTTAGCCGAGTGTCGAGCGAGGATTCTGACAGCTACTTCAAAAGCCGGCCGGAGGGCAGCAAAATTGGGGCATGGGCTTCAAAACAAAGTCAGGTCCTCCGCAGTCGCGCTGAATTGGAGCGGGAAGTGAAGGAATTTGAAACCGAATTTAAGGACAAAGAAATTCCTCGGCCTCTGTATTGGGGAGGGTATCGATTAGCGCCGGATGTGATCGAGTTTTGGCAGGGGCAAACCAGCCGCCTACATGATCGCTTTCGGTACGTACGAGAGAATGATGAGAGTTGGCTCATCCAGCGGCTTTCGCCGTAGTTCGCCTCGGGTAAACCATTACATAAAATAAGTTGGGTTTGACAACGTTATATAGTTGTGTTAGTCTTGAAAAAATTGTTTGAATTTGTTACAATCAATAACAGTCTAAAATTTATGGATCCTGACATAATTACCCGGACAATGGGTATTATCTATCTCCACCAGAGACCCCTAAAAATCTGAGTTGGTCGTCATGATGACAGCCGCCTGAAAGTTGTTTGTTTAAGTCATCATAGTGTATTATCAAATATCGTTCGCACAATGTGGCTGTCTCCTAATAAGGGCTAGCTCAGGTTAACAAAATCGAAATAAGCGGAACCGGAGTGCGTTCAGTGCCAAAAGTATTATATGTAGAGGATCATCCAGCCCAGCGAGATATTTTAGCTCAAATGTTAGAGCTAAATGGATTTGAAGTAGCCGTGGCCAGCGATGGCCTAGAAGGCGTGGAAAAAGCTCAATCCTGGCTACCAGACCTAATTTTAATGGATCTACGGATGCCAAAAATGGATGGGTTTGAAGCAATTAAAGTCATTCGCTCTGAAGACAAGACCCAAGCGATACCGATTATTGCCATTTCGGCTTGGGCCAGCGCCAAGCACAAAGAGCGAGCCTTAGCGGCCGGGGCCAATGAACATTTCACCAAGCCGGTTGACTTAAATCGGCTCTTGACGACGATTGGCCGATACCTAAAAGAATAAACAACGGCCCATTTTTCAGCAAAAAAAAGCGGCATTCCTGGCGAATGCCGCTCTTTCAATTTTTGCGAATTTTATATCAGTTCGCACCACTCATCTGGTGCGATAAAACACCCCATAAACAAGCAAAACGACCACTAAACCACCACTTATCCACAGCAGATAACTGCGACTTGTGACAGGTAAAACACCGCCGCTTGATGGCATGATTTCCGACGGCGCTGCGGGTGTTGTTATGGCCGCGGCCCCTGACTCACCGGCAGCTGAAGTCGGCTGCACCACGGTCGTATTCGTCGGTGTCACCTCAACGGCGGCACCAGACTCATCTGCGGATGGTTCTTGGGAACCACTTTCTTCCTGTTGAACGGGTTCATCAACTTGAGCGGCTATTTCTGCGCTTACTACGGGCGTACTGGTGGAAGTAGGTTCGGGTGTGGATGTGGGCGTAGGGGTAATGGTTGAGGTTGGGGTGTCAGTGGGCGGCACCACGGTGGGTGGTATTGCCGCTGTTTGGGCAGCCGCTATTTCTTGGGCCCGATTGGATTGGGTGAAAAAGAGTACACCTCCAAGTCCCATCAAGCCGATACAGATCAACCCAATAAGCGCGATGGCGATGAGAATGAACAAACGGTTATTTGATTCCGTACTTTCTATTTCATCCGGTGAAATGGCTCAATCTCCAAATATTTTTATACGACAATGAATTTTTGGGCAATTTGTGCCTTTTTAATATAATAACCGTATTCTTCATTATGGTCAAGTATTAATATTACAAAATCGAACAGTACGAGAAATAGGTGGTAAAATTCCGTGGTTCGCTATATTTCAGACGATGACAGTGACGAACTAACTTTACAAGAGCCGGAAGTCATGGCTTACCTGGTGCTGCTTTCAAATGGCCGGGTTAGTCATTCGTTTCCACTCCGAGGCGAAGTCAATCTAGGCCGGGATCGAAAAAATAGCGTTGTTGTGTCTGATCAGAAGGTATCGCGCCACCACGCTCGGCTTAGCCCAGCCCACGAGACGTTTATTCTGCACGATGAGGGCAGCGCTAACGGAACTTACTTAAATGGGGTCCTAATCAAACAGCCCACACGCCTAAAGGACAAGGATCGAATTGGCATCGGCGATACCGATTTCTTGTTTACCAATAGTGTCGCTGATCCCACCGCTGTCGATCAACCGGTCTTCTTTGAGTCGAAACCTGTAGCGGCCCAAAGCTCGTTATCGCCTCTGGCTTTATCAGCCGCCAACAAGAATACCTGGCTCATTTTAGGCTGTATGAGCCTGACTATTCTAGGGCTGCTAGTTGCGCTGGCCGCCTTACTGGGCATGTTTGTTGGTCGAAGTCAAGTGGGCGGTTGGTTATTTTTCTACCTTATGGGATTTTTCTAGCTTCTTTTGTATAAGGCCAGTCATATAAATAGGTCGGATCGTTCCGGCCTTTTTGTTTGATTACCGCCGCCAACTTTTCACGTTACTCAATACGTGGTACTATTTCGCCCATGGAAAACA
>JAGRCC010000074.1 GCA_020433785.1 Anaerolineae bacterium | reverse complement strand
AAGTTAGTTATGAATATTACTTAATATGTATGGAGGAATACCGTGGATCTACTCAAAGCCATTCAACAAAACGGCTACGTGCTGATTAAAGACGTTGGCCTGGACAATCCGGACCACGCTTTAGAAAGCGCCGTCGCCACCTTTGCCCGGCCTATTTCTTATTTGGGACTGCCGTTGGTAATGGATTTAAAGCCTAAGCCCGGCTTTCAACCGGCCTCGTACGCCGGCACCGGGGTGTTTGATCTGCATACCGATCTGAGTTGGTTTGAAAAACCACCGAAATACATCGCGATGTTTTGTGTTATGCCGGAGTCAGCCGGCGGCGGCATCCCGCTTCTGGCCGACGGTTGGCAGGCTATCGATGCACTCGATGCGGCCGACGTGGCCTATTTGCAGACCCACCCGATCACCTTTCCCCCGCCCGATCATATCGATTACGCCCCCTTAACCGCCCCCCTCATCACTCAGCGCGACGAAGGCCCCTTTATTCGCTTCCGGTACGATCTGCTGGACAACCCGTCCCAGCCCGTCCAGAATTTTTTTGCCGCCGTCAATGATAACCTAATCCACGTTGATGTCTCACCCGGCTCGATGTTTATCTTCGACAACGACCGCATGCTGCATGGCCGCACGGAACTCAAGGGCGGGCTGACATCGGATCGTCATTTCAAACGACTGTACGGCGAGGCTAAGTAAAATTTTTCTACTGGCTGTGGATTTGGGCGTCCGAACCGGGCTGGCGTTGTATGGCCGCGATGGTCGTCTCATTTGGTATCGCTCCAAGAACTTCGGCAGCGCGGCCCGCCTCAAGCGTGGCGTGAAGGCCGTGTTCGACGAAACCGGCGACCTGACTTGGTTGATCATCGAAGGCGGTGGTCACCTGGCCGAAATCTGGGAGCGCGAAGCCGAATGGCGCGGCGTACCCGTGCGCCAAATTAGCGCCGGCGACTGGCGCAGCCAATTCCTCCTTCCCCGCGAACAGCAGAGCGGCTCACAGGCCAAGCGAGTAGCCGACGATTTGGCTCGCCAAGTGATCGATTGGTCCGGCGCGCCGCGTCCCACGTCGCTGCGCCACGACGCCGCCGAAGCGATTTTGGTGGGGTTATGGGGCGTGCTAGAGGTCGGCTGGTTGGACGTGCCGCCTGAGAGGTTAAGACGTTAAGCTGTGACGCCGAATTTAGGCCAATCCAAGAATTAAATTAACCCAAACGTAGTACACTGTAAATTAAGTAACTCAGCTGTTATCATTGCGAGCGAAGCGAAGCAATCCCCCATCCGAACGCGGAGATGGCTTCGTCGTTCCTCCTCGCCATGACAATAACCGCCAAAAACTTAATTTACGCTGTAGTAGTGCCTAACGTCGCGAAACCACAACCAAAAATAGGACACGGATTTGGCGGATCATACAGATCAACACGGATAAAATAGAATTTAGATCAGCGTAAATCCGTTCAATCCGTGTGATCCGTGTTCCTAAATTTGCTGCATCAACGACGTAAGGCTGAACTACGGACTACGCATTACGCAATATGTGCATTGGTTAATTATTTCCGTAAAGATACCTTATTTCGTCGCCACATAAACCACCCACTCCTCCGCATCAGGCAAAGGTAGATTATTCCAGTTAGGATAAATATTAACCTGAGTAAAGCCGGCCTGTTGGAGCATCTGGGCCAGGGTACCGGGGGCATAGGTTTGGTCACTGATGTGAATTTTGGTCAGTTGGCCCGTGGCCAGATGAATAATCTGGTAGCGCTCAATCGACGCCTCTTGGTCGGGAAACCAAAAGCGTTCGCCCAAATGGAGATAGGGTTCGTCGTCCCACAGGCCGGAGTCATCGGTGAACCACCAACTGGTGTTCGTTTTATCGACCTTATTCTGATCGAGCAGTTCCAAACACAGCCGCGCCTCCGGTTTCAATGCCAGGGCGATATTGTCTAAAATGGCCTGCGCTTCTGCCCGTTGAAACACGGCTAGTTGGCCATAGAGTAGAATCGCGCCGTCAAAATTAGCCCCGCTGTAATCCATCGCCCGAATATCCTGCTCAACAAAATGGCATCGATTGGCGACGCCTTCCGTTACGGCTAAATCTTGGGCGTAATCAATAGAGGCCGGACTAAAATCGATGCCGGTGACGGTGCAGCCGCGCCGGGCCAATTCGATGGCGTACAGACCCGGCCCACAAGTGACATCGAACAGATGCATGCCCGGCTGCAAACCGAGTTTGGTCCACAACCAATCAATCTGGGCGGCGCGCTCAGCCACCGGGCGGGACGCAGCGCCGTTGGAGTCATCGAGATGCTGTTCCAAAATCCGCTCGGAAAAGGTGGGGTCGCTCCAGAAGAGATCGCTGCCCTCGGTAAACGGTTCGGGCCGTTCAGGCCGGTTATAGATTTTCCAGAGCGTTTCGAGTAATTGGGATTTATAGCTATTTTTCTGTTTCATCTAAACCATCAACAATACGCCTAATATTATGAGCACCATATACAATATCCGGATAAACTGAGCCACGGGCAGCCGGCGATTTAATCGGCCGCCCACGAAAACGGCGGCGAAGACAAACGGGATCGACCAGCCGTAAACGTGAAGTACATCGCTGGTCCAGAAACCGCTTAGGGCATGGCCGGAAGCAATGAAAATACTGGTGGGTAAGAAATAGCCTTGCAGCGTCGCCCGGAAGTGCGTTGGCGGCCAGCGGCGCAGCGTGCCATAAACAACCACCGGCGGACCATTAGTATTATACGCGCCGCCCAAGATACCGGCCACAAAGCCGAACGGATACGCTAACTTTGACTCGGCCAGGTAGGGCAACTGCGGGCGAGTGAGATGATAGAGGCTAAAGCCGATGAGCAGTAAGCCCAAAATTCGTTTAACTAAACTCTCCGGCGCGGTTTGCAGCAGAATTAGCCCAAACGGGATGCCGATCAGGGAGGCTACGATCAGCCGCCACGCCGCTTTGATGTCGATCAGCCGCCAATTCCCAATAACGATAGTCGTAGCGGTGGTCAACGCCACCAACCCCACCAGCGGCGTCGCGACCGTGACCCCGGCCACCAGCGTCAGCAGCGGCATCGCGATCAACGCATCGCCAAAGCCAAAGGTTGAACGGACCAGGGTTGAGATCGTAATAATCAAAACCGCGGCAAAGATTTGTTCCGAGTGCAAAAGATCTCCAAGAAGGGTTTATAACGCAGCGGAGCGACAAAGCTTGCTTTGTCATTCACGGTCAGGTCAATGTAAACTTTGACGCTCCAGGCGTAGGTTGAGTTGAATGGGTTAATTCGGGCGGCCATCGCCTAAATTGTTGGGTTTCGCCAGACACTCAGGTGACAAAACAGGAATGAAACCCAACATTAGCTCGCGAAAAGACAAGATTTCCGGCTCAACCCAACCTACCAGGGGCATTTCTGAACTCAGGATAATAGCTGCCGCCTACCAATAATAATTCAACGGTAACGATGATGACGAATTTTGCAGCGTATCAACAATGCAAGCGCCGACCTCAGACGGCGGCGCCGCTAGCTGCGTACAATTGGCGTAGATAGTGGTGCTCAAGGCCAGGAGAATGGCCAGGTTGATCAAGCCGCTCGCTGCCAGTTTGGGCCAGTTAACCGGCGCCGGTGGGTAAATCAGCTTCTTGAGCCGGGCTTCAGTGGGGTTGAACAAGGTAAAGGCCGCCACGGCTGAGAAAGCCGGGGTATGGCCGTGCTTTAACAGCTTTTGCAACGCACACAGCAGCGGCAGGTCATCGCCTAGATGGGCAATCGCCTGGCGGTCGGCATCAATTTCCTGGTGTAGTTCGGTGGCTTCGGCCAGCGATTTAATGACCGGCAGAAAGAAAAAGGCCGATTGCAAAGCGCGGCTAACCAGCCGCCGTAAGGGGTCCCGCTGGCGAAAATGGCGAACCTCGTGGGCTAAGACGGCTGCCAGTTCGTCGTCGGCCAGTAGATCGACCAGGCCGGCCGTCAGCCAGATGCGGGGTCGCCAAAAGCCCAGACAAAAGGCGTGAATGCTGCGACTGTTTAAGAAAACGACATCTGCTGAAGCGAGTTGATGCGGCGCCAGTAACGCCTGAACCCGCGCCGGCAACTCGACGCGCAGCGGCAGAAACAGCTGGGCCATCCGCCGCGTCGCCCGGATTTGACGGACCAAACTCCAGCCGGTTCGGATCAGTATCGTCAAAACCACCAGCGGAATAATCATTTGCCGGGTGAGCGGCGGCGACTCGATCAAATAGCGCCAGCCGCTGTGGCAGGTCTGCCACAACGCCTCCAACCCCAGGTAAAGGGGATCAACACTAAAAAACAGGCCGAGCCCAATCAAGATGGTTGACAGGCCGATCAGGAGCCAAAAGTAGAAAGAATATGAGGTTCTGCTTATCATCCGCTCTTTTTTCTCTGCTCGATCAGGTCTGAAATATCATCCAGTAACTGCTCATCGATGGCTTCGGCGGTTTCGATCATTTGAGCCAGGGCAATTTGCCGGAAATCCTCGCCGAACATGCCCCGCACCATCTTATCGAACACGCCGGCCAGCAGTTCCTCCCGCGAGGCGGTTCCGGCGTAGACAAACGCCCGGCCCACTTTGCGCCGCGATAAAATGCCCTTATCAACCAGCCGGTTCATCACGGTCATGGTGGTTTTGTAGTTCAATTTGCCGCCCAGATGGTCGATCACATCTT